>NZ_JAJNHJ010000048.1:0-12358 GCF_022386965.1 Mammaliicoccus sp. B-M6 | reverse complement strand
AGTTTAATCATGATTTTAGTGGAAATTATTAATCTATACAAAAAAACAAACTGAACTTATAAATTTAAGTTCAGTTTGTCCACAGTCTGAACTGAGACATGAGGACATGTCTCAGTTTTTTTATTTTGGGGAAAATGAGGTGATGATGAGTTGTTTTTGGTGTTCAATGTTGCAAGTGAGGGCCGACTAGCAATGTTCAGGCGTTCAATGTTGCAAGACAGAGCAAACAAGATAAATACAGCCCCTCTATTTATCAAGACTAACCAAACAAGATAAATTCATCTCCATTTTTTATAAATACACTACACTTTTCTTACCAACCTCCCGCACATTCCTAAAACTCCCTCCATCTCCTCCACACTCATCTAAAATGAATATGAATGAATATTGATTTCTAGGGCTTATCGTCTAAATAGTAAGAACTTTTTGAAATTATCAGTTTTCTCTCTTTACATCAATATTCTTTGTATGTATAATGAATGCATACCAATTGAATATGTTTTTGATGAGGCGCATCAATCATTAGTAACTCCCCCTATTGGACTGCAATCTTAAAGGAGTGAAAGGGTGCGATGCCGAAACATTATATTTTTGCAGAAATATGGTGTTGGACATTTAGGTTAAGAGCTAGTTGTCTGTCATTATCTTAAGAATAATGGAGTGCATCACTTGTATATATAAATTAAAACAAGTTCGAATGCCGAACTTGTTTTTTTATTTATATTACAGCGTTCGTCTCCGATTTATAGGAGGAATTATTTTGAGTCAGAGTGTTTTAAAATTTGGCGGTACGTCCGTTGGTGATTTTGACAAAATTAAAAATATCGCACATATGTTGAAATCACGTGTTGATAATGGAGAACAATTAGTAGTGGTTGTAAGTGCTATGGGTAAGACGACAGATTCTTTACTTGAAAATATTAGCTCACTTACGACGCAACCTAAAGATGAGCATTTAGCGATGCTTTTAACAACGGGTGAACAACAAACCATTTCATACTTATCAATGGTATTGAATGATATTGGTGTTCAAACGAAAGCAATGACAGGATATCAAGCTGGTATCAAGACAGTTGGTCATCATTTGAAAAGTAAAATTGCTGAAATTGATGCACTACGTTTTGAAGAAGCTTTTGAAACAAATGACATTCTTGTCGTTGCAGGATTTCAAGGTGTAAATGATCATCTAGAAATTACAACTTTAGGACGCGGCGGTTCTGATACAACTGCAGTAGCCATTGCAGCAAGTATAGATACATCTTGTGAAATATATACAGATGTTGACGGTGTATATGGAACAGACCCTAGAATTTATAAAGAAGCAAAGTTACTCAATGAAGTTTCATATGAAGAAATGATGGAAATGAGTGCTTTAGGTGCTGGCGTATTAGAATCTAGAAGTGTCGAAATTGCAAAAAATTATAACATACCATTATATCTTGGTAGAACATTATCAAACGTGAAAGGAACATGGATTATGCCACAAACAGAGATATTAGAGAAAAAAGCAGTTACAGGAGTCGCACTAGATACACATATGATTCATGTTACTTTAACTTATCCGATGCAAAATTTTGCATTATTACAGAAATTATTTGATTCATTAGAAGAACAATCAATGAATGTTGATATGATATCTCAAATTGAAAATCAACAAGGATTACAGCTTTCGTTTACGATTAAAGATTCAGACGTATATCAAATCGAACAAATCATTGAACAACTTACTGAGGAATACCCTCACTTACGTTACAAAATGAGAGATAACTACGCTAAACTTTCAGTGATCGGAACTGGCATGAGAGATATGTCAGGAATAGCTTCTAAAGCATTCCGTACTTTAATTAGTCATGACATCAACTTCTATCAAACAACAACTTCTGAGATTAGTATTTCTTATGTTGTTGATCGTGAATTAGGAGAAACTGCCGTTCGAACTTTAAGTGAAGCATTTAATATATAATGAATGATGGAGTGAACAAAATGACAAAATTAGCAGTTGTAGGCGCAACAGGTTTAGTAGGAGAAAAAGTATTAGAAGTATTAGATCGAAAAAATGTACCATTTGATGAACTAGTATTATTTTCATCACCTAGATCAGCAGGTAAACAAATCGAATTCCAAGGGAAAACTTATACTGTTGAAGCATTGACAGAAGAGAAAACAGATGGCAATTTCGATTACGTTATTATGAGTGCTGGTGGCGGTACAAGCGAGAAATTCGCCCCACTATTTGAAAAACATGGTGCAATTGTAATCGATAATTCAAGTCAATGGCGTATGCATGAAGATATTGATTTAATCGTTCCAGAAGTGAATGTACCTAAATTAAATCGTAAAATTATTGCAAACCCTAACTGTTCAACAATTCAATCAGTTGTACCTTTAAAACCTTTATTAGATCAATTTGGATTGAAACGTGTTGCTTATACAACATATCAAGCTGTATCAGGATCTGGTTTAGCTGGTCGTGAAGATTTAGCTAATGGTGAAAAAGGAGAAGCACCAAAGAACTACCCTCACCCAATTTATAATAATGTGTTACCACATATAGATGTATTTTTAGAAGATGGTTATACAAAAGAAGAACAAAAAATGATCGATGAAACTAGAAAAATCTTAGATCAACCTTCTTTAAATGTAACAGCAACTTGTGTACGTGTACCTGTCCAAGATAGCCACAGTGTGCATATAAACGTAACTTTAGATAAAGAAGCGACTGTTGAAGATATTCGTAACTTATTTAATGAAGATGACCGTGTTGTCTTAGTAGATAACGTAGAAAATAATGAATATCCATTAGCGATTCATTCTACTGGTAAAGATGAAGTATTCGTTGGAAGAATTCGTAAAGATGATTCTTTAGACAATACATTCCACATCTGGTGTACTTCAGATAATTTATTAAAAGGTGCAAGTTTAAATGCCGTTCAAGTGCTAGAACAAGTATTAGAATTAAATAAAAAATAACGAGGAGTGTTCAGTATGTCACATATTTTTAACGGTGTGGGCGTTGCCCTTACGACACCATTCACAAATGAGGATGTAGACTACGAAGCCTTTGAAAATCATATAGATTTTTTAATAGAAAATGGTGTTAAAAGTATTATTATTAACGGAACAACAGCAGAAAATCCTACCCTTACAACAGAAGAAAGAAATACATTATTAGAATGTGGGATTAAAAAAGTAAATGGTCGTGTTCCAGTTATAGCAGGTACAGGTACAAACAATACGCAAGCTTCTATCGATGCTTCCATAAAAGCTAAAGAATTAGGTGCTGATGCAATTATGTTAATCACACCTTATTACAACAAGACGAGTCAACGTGGATTAATCGCGCATTTTACAAAAATTGCGGATGAAGTTGCATTACCTGTTGTACTTTATAATGTCCCATCAAGAACAAATATGACGATAGATATTGAAACGGTGCTTAAACTAAGTGAAAATCCATACATCGTAGCTTTAAAAGATGCGACTGGTGATTTAGAATATGCAAAAACTTTAAAACAACAATTACCAAGTGACTTTGCATTATATAGTGGTAATGATGACAATATGTTGGATTACTATCAATTAGGTGGAGCGGGATTAATTTCAGTTGTAGCAAATGCTATACCACAAGAAACACAACAATTATATGATTATGTCGTTAATGATCAATTAGAACAAGCAAACACTTTACATCGTGATATTACCGAATTACTTGATCACTTAAGTGTAGATGTTAATCCAGTGCCGATTAAGTTATTAACGTCTGAATTAGGTTTCGGTCGTTATGAAGTAAGATTACCGCTTGTTACATTGGAAGAACAAGAAAGAAACGTTTTAAGTGAAGCATTTACTAAGTTTAAAGATGGTGTAAAACAATGAAGATATTATTAATCGGATATGGCGCAATGAATGAACGCGTCGCAAGATTAGCAGAAGAAAGAGATAACGAAATTGTTGGTGTTGTCGTGAAGGATTCAACGAAATTATATCCCTACCCTGCTTTTGAATCTATTTCAGAAGCACCAGAAGCGGATGTGGCGATAGACTTTTCAAATCCTGAATTATTATTGCCATTATTAGAAGAAGACTTTACATTACCTTTAGTTATCGCAACAACTGGTGAAAAAGAACAAATCATAGAAAAGTTAAAAGAAAAATCTCAGAACATGCCTGTATTTTTCAGCGCAAATATGAGCTATGGCGTGCATATACTCAAAGAAATTATTCAATATGCAGTACCATTATTAGAAGACTTTGATATTGAAATGTTAGAAAAGCATCATAATAAGAAAGTCGATGCACCAAGTGGTACACTCGTTCAATTATATGATGCGATTAAAGAAAAAAGAGCACAATCTGTACCAGTTTATGACAGACATGAATCATCTACTAAACGTGAACCTGCAGAAATTGGCATTAGTTCACAACGTGGTGGTACAATTGTTGGAGAACATCAAGTATTATTTGCTGGCCATGACGAAACGATTGAAATTACACATCGTGCGCAGTCTAAAGATATCTTCGCTAATGGCGCAATTAATGTAGCAGATGTTCTAGTCAATAAAGAAAACGGATATTACACATACAATAATTTAAATGAGGAGAGAATTTAACATGGTTAAAGATTTTACGGCAGAAGAAATTATACAATATATTAGTGAGGCAGAGAAAGTAACGCCTTTAAAGGTTTATGTAAACGGCACATTTGAAAATGTTGAATTCCCAGAGTCATTTAAAGTATTTGGTTCTGAAACATCTAAAACAATTTTCTGTGATGCTAAAGATTGGAAGAGCTTTTATGAAGCAAATCAGTCAGCTATTACAGATGTAGAAATTGAACATGATCGTCGCAATTCAGCAATTCCATTAAAAGACTTAACAAATACAAATGCAAGAATCGAACCAGGTGCTTTCATTAGAGAACATGCAGTTATTGAAGACGGTGCTGTTGTGATGATGGGTGCTACAATCAATATCGGTGCTGTTGTTGGTGAAGGTACAATGGTAGATATGAACGCTACTTTAGGTGGACGTGCAACAACTGGTAAAAATGTACACGTTGGTGCTGGATCAGTATTAGCGGGTGTTATCGAACCACCAAGTGCATCACCTGTTGTGATTGAAGATGACGTATTAATCGGTGCAAATGCTGTTATCCTTGAAGGCGTTAGAGTCGGCAAAGGTGCAATCGTTGCAGCTGGCGCTATCGTAACTAAAGATGTTCCGGCTGGCGCAGTAGTAGCTGGTACACCTGCTAAAGTTATTAAACAATCAGCAGATGTTCAAGATGGTAAAAAAGAAATTGTATCTGCATTACGTAATTTAAATCAATAATATCATTTTAGTCGGGGCGGGACTGCGATATCATTTTCCTTAAATGAAATTTCTATCCCGCTCCCTCTTTCTATACATAATACAAAGGACTGAGTTAAATGTCTGAATTAGAATTTGTGAAAAATACAAGAAGATACTTACATCAACACCCAGAGTTAAGTATGCAAGAATATGAGACAACTGCGTATATTGAAGACTTCTTAAAACAATTAAATATTCCTTACGAACGCCCTATTCAAACGGGTGTCATTGGTTATTTAGAAGGCAATTCGAATCATACAATTGCGTATCGAGCGGATATCGATGCCTTACCTATTCAAGAAGTAAACGATGTACCTTATAAAAGTACGGTTGATCAAGTTATGCATGCATGTGGTCATGATGGTCATACGACAGCGTTAATGCTTTTTACACAACGTTGTAAAGCTTTATACGATAAAGGTGAATTGCCACATAATGTCGTATTTATATTCCAACCTTCCGAAGAAACTGAAGCGGGTGCAAATCAATTAATCCAATCAAACGTGTTTGATAAATATAATATAGAGAAAATTTATGGCGTACACATTATGCCATTTGAAGATGTTGGCACAGTAGCTTTTAAAAACGATGAAATTACAGCTAGTGCAACAGAATATCGATTTTATTTAAAAGGAAGCTCAAGTCATGTTGCCAGCAAAGAAGATGGTAAAGCAGCATCAGAAGCGATGATGCATGTACTATCTCAAGTTACACAAATTCAGCAATTTCATTTAAATGGTTTAAATCGCAATATTGTACATGTTGGACAATTCAATGTTGGTGAAGCCATAAATACCGTTCCAGAGAATGGATACTTAGAAGGTACGATTCGTACATATGATACGAATGATCTTGAAATTGTTAAAAATCAAATGCAAAAAATCGCTGAAAGTGTTGAATTGTTATTTGGTGTTACATGTACAGTTGATTTTGCTGAAGGATATCCACCTACTACCAATGATGCACAATTATATGATGGCGTTAAAAAAGCTTTAACGAGCCTCGACTTAACATTACTTGAACTTGAAAAGCCTTATTTATTTGGCGAAGACTTTAGTTTCTATCGTCAATTAGCACCAAGTTATTTTGTCTTTTTTGGAACGCGTAATCTTGAAAAAGATTATATTTATGGTCTACATACAAATAGACTCAATTTCGATGAAGAAGTATTGATCAGTGTCGCTGATTACTATACAGCACTATTAAATCAAGGAGCGGACAAATAATGGTAGCACGTATTACGATTGATGAACAAAATTTTATAAAAAATGCTAAAAATGTTATTAAAGATAACAAAGTTATGGCTGTCGTGAAAAACGATGCTTATCATTTTGGACTAGAATTCGCAGTAAAATCCTTTATTCAGGCAGGTATTCAAACATTCAGTACGACATCACTTCATGAAGCGGTAAGAATTCGTGAAATAGATAAACAAGTGAATATCTTTTTGATGAATCCATCTATCGAATTTGAAACATTAAAGGCACATAACATCGCGATGACGTTACCTTCATTGACGTTCTATCATGAACATGTAGAAGATTTAGCAGGCGTTAAATTACATTTAGAACTTGAAAATCTACTGCACCGTTCTGGTTTGAAAGATCAAGATGAAATGTTGCAAGTGCTCAAACATAATGAAAACTTACCTATTGCAGAGCAAGCGATTATCGAAGGTATTTGGACACATTTCGGATATGCAGATGAATTTGGTGGCGATGAATATGAAACAGAAAGACAAGCTTGGATTGATTGCTTATCATTTATATTAGACCAAGGTTATGCCTTCAAATTTATTCACGCACAAAATAGTGCAAGTTATGTAAGAGAAGACGGATTGTTCAATCAACATACGCATGCGCGTCTTGGTATTATACTTTATGGGTCAAGACCTTATAGTACCCTCCCTACTACACTTACAGATCAGAACTTTACTGTCACAGCTAATGTAATCCAAGTTCGCCCTATTAAAAAAGGAGAAACTTGTGGATACAGTTTCCAATATACAGCTGATAAAGATTGTAACATTGCTGTAGTTGATATTGGCTATGGAGACGGTATACTTAAGACAAGAGCGAAACATGATGCACTTATTAATCAACAACGCTATCCAATTAGAGGGTTGATGATGAGTCACATGTTCGTTGAAGTAGATGATACAATCCAAAGTGGTGATGAAGTCGTTATGTATAGTAACGATATAAGGATTGATGAATTTACATTTAAAGGTGTTGGTGCAAATTCTGAGCAAATCAGTGCATTAAACCATCATTCATTAATAAAGGAGATTAGATAATGACAGTTAAATATAATGACCAAGGTGTTCTTACAATGGGCAATGTATCATTACAAACGATAGCTGCAAGTTTTGGTACCCCTACTATCGTATATGATGAGGAACAAATTAGAACACAATGTAGAAGATTCCATGAAGCATTTAAAGAAAGTGGCTTATCATATAATATCTCTTATGCTTCTAAAGCATTTAGTAGTATTCAATTGTTTAAATTGATGGCAGAAGAAGAAATGGGTCTAGATGTCGTATCTGAAGGTGAATTATATACAGCTTTAGCAAGTGGATTTGACCCAAGTAAAATTCATTTTCATGGTAACAATAAGACGAATGAAGAAATTGAATATGCGATTGAAAGTGGCGTTGAATATTTCGTCATTGATTCATTAGATGAAATTACACGTATTAATCGATTAGCTTCTAAGCCTATTAAAGCTGTATTAAGAGTTAATCCTGGCGTTGAAGCACATACACATGAATTTATACAAACTGGTCAAGAAGATAGTAAATTTGGCTTGTCTATTAAACACGGTACGGCACTTGAAGGTGTTCGTGCTTTACAAGCATCAGATAAAATAGACTATAAAGGTATTCACTTCCATATTGGATCACAAATTTTTGAAGCTGATGGTACAATCAACACCATCCAAATTGTATTTGAATGGTTAAAAGAACATGATATTGAGATTGATATATTAAATTTAGGTGGCGGTTTTAGCATTAAATATACTGAAGCGGATAAAAGTTACCCTATTGAAGATGGTATTAAATTGATTACAGATGCCATTAAAGAAAATAGTCAAAAATATGATATGGTTATTCCAGAGATTTCTATAGAGCCAGGACGTTCAATTGTTGGTGAAGCGGGTGTTACGTTGTATCAAGTAGGAACAATCAAAGAGATTCCTAATGTTAATACGTATGTATCGATTGATGGCGGTATGAGTGATCATATTAGAACGGCACTTTATGATGCACAATATGAAGCGTTGTTAGTGAATAGAAATGATGTAGATACACATGAAGTCACAATCGCTGGTAAGTTATGTGAATCAGGTGACTTAATCGGTAGAGATATGAAACTTCCTAAATCTACGAAAATCGGTGATTATATTGCTTTATTATCTACAGGTGCTTACCACTACTCTATGAGTTCAAATTATAATCAAATGCTTAAACCTTCAGTTCTATTTGTTAAAGATGGAAAAGCGAGAGAAGTTATTAAAAGACAAACATTAAAACAATTGATTATGAACGACGTAAAATAATAAGCTGAAATCTTAAAATTTATTATTAAATAATAACAATATGATAACGCAAAAAGAAACCCTAACAATGTTAGGGTTTCTTTTTAGTCGTTCAAATTCATATATATTATAGTTTTACAACGTTTGCAGCTTGTGGGCCACGGTCGCCTTCAACTACTTCGAATTCTACTGCTTGACCTTCTTCTAAAGATTTGTAACCTTCTTGGTTAATTGCTGAGAAATGTACGAATACGTCATTTTCTCCTTCAATTTCGATGAAGCCAAATCCTTTTTCTGCGTTAAACCATTTAACTGTACCTTGTTTCATAATTGTGAAACCTCCAAGACTAAAATTCAATATGCGATATTCGCATATTACAAAAAACACAATTAATTAATAATGTTATTTGCAATATGGAATAACGATATTGCTATTTCTTATTATACGTCACAGAATATTCAAATGCAATACCATTTAAGATATTTTCAGAATTTATTATTTTGGTAATGGCGTATAAATTGAATTGTCATTTAATATAAGAATACTATAAAATATTTGCATATCTTCTTCGCAGTCTTCGCAATACGAAAGATCACAATTATTATAGAAAGCATGTATATTATGTTTACCTACAAGTTCATTCGTAAACTTCGTTTGATACTGATTAAGTAAATTCTGATATTGGCTGACCATTTCATCATAGTCCTGACATTCAATTTCTTTAATGATATAGTCTTTCCAATCGTCAAACAGCCACCATCCCTCATAATCTGTTCGGATTGTTACGATTTTATACATCTTAAAATCTCCCCTATTTAGAAAATTGCCCTAGAGTTAATTTAAATCTTATTGAATATTAAATCAAGAAAATAGCTTGTGGATTTGTTTCTAATTATTAGTTTTTTTACACTGAACCCTTTATAATAAAGATATGAGGTGATAAATATGAACGGAAAACATATTAAAGTTTTTGGACGTGTACAAGGTGTTGGGTTTAGATTTTTCACTGCTCAACTCGCTAAGAAACATAAAATAGTTGGTACCGTTGAAAATGTCAGCGATTATGTAGAAATATACGCAAGTGGTGACGAAGATCAATTAGAACAATTTATTAATGGTGTTATCCAGGGAGTAGCGCCAGCTTCAGTTGTAGAAAATTATACAATCGAAGATACCACTTTAGACGAAAAAACAAAGCATTTCAAAACGTTATAAATTAGGAAGATGACAATGAAATATAATTTATCATATGTATTAGGTGCATTATTAGCAGTGCCTATATCATTTATTGCTTTTTTATTTAGTGTTTTTCAATTAGATTTAAATTTTCTTATAGATATGGCTGTATTTGCAGGCACTTACGTTATTAGCTTTTTACCCATACAATGGTATAGTTCACGACGGTATTTAAAAGAAATGGGTTTAACGCGTCGAGAATTCCATTTTATTAGAAAACAATTAAACGAAGCGCAGCCTAAATTGAAAAGACTTTATAAAAACTATATGCGTATTAGATCGTATAAAGAATTCAAGAACTTAAACGAAGTCGCTAAATTGGCACGTACAATTTATAACACGGTTAAACAGTCACCTGAGAAATTTTATAAAGTAGAAAGCTTCTTCTACTCTCACTTAGACAATACTGTGAATTTAATTGATAATTACACAATTTTACAACGTATGCCAAATAAATCTAAAGAAGAAAAAGCTAAACTTAAACAAACAAAGCTCACGATTGATGAAATCAAACGAACACTCGTTGCCGATTTAAAAGAGTTAAATGAATCGAGTTATCATCAATTAGATATTGAAATGGAACTTGCTGATATTGCTAAACAAAGAAATAGCTATAGAAAAGGCATTCCAGAATCAACGAAAGAAAAAGTAAATTTAACAAAAACTCATAAAAAATATGAATATGAAATGGAGCGTAACAATGACTGAAACGAATAAGAACTTATTTGACGACCTTATTGATGACCCATTTAAAGATTCATCAGAAGCGTTAACACCACAAACTTCAGAAATTACAGAACAGCAAACCCCTTCTGATGTCACATCAACTTACGAAAAGACATTCTCTGATGAAGATCAACGAAGAATTGATGAAATTGCTAAGCAGATTAAACCATTAGATAATGATGGTCTTCTACTCTATGGTCAACAAGCTCAAAATAAATTATCACAGTTCTCACATCAAATGCTGACACAAGTACAATCTAAAGATGTAGGCCCTATTGGTAATTCATTAAGAAACTTAATGAATAAATTAAAAGAAGTCAATCCAGATGAATTACAAAAACAAAATCAATCTAGATTGAAACGTATTTTTAGAAGAGCTGAACGTTCTGTAAATGAAATGTTTAGTAAATATCAATCTGTTGGTGCACAAGTCGATCGTATATCTGTAGAATTGCAGAAATCACAAAATATGCTGATGAAAGATGTTGGTTTATTAGATCAATTATATGAAGAAAATAAAGCTTACTTTGATGCATTAAATATTTATATCGCCGCAGCAGAAAAGAAACGCGACGAGTTGAAACAACATAATCTTGTTGATTTAGAACAAAAAGTTAAAGCATCTAATAACCAAATGGATGTACAAGAACTGGCAGATTTACAACAATATATTAACAGACTAGAAAAAAGAATTTATGACTTACAACTTTCTAGACAAATTACATTACAATCTGCCCCACAAATTAGAATGATACAAAATATTAACCAAACTCTAGCAGAAAAAATTCAAAGTTCAATTTTAACGAGTATCCCATTATGGAAGAACCAAATGGCAATCGCGTTAACACTTTTAAGACAGCAAGGCGCTTCAGAAGCTCAGAAAAAAGTAACAGATACAACAAATGAATTATTATTGAAGAACTCTGAAATGTTGAAACAGAATGCGATTAGAACAGCTGAAGAAAATGAACGAGGCATCGTTGATATCGAAACATTGAAGACGACTCAAACTAATATAGTAGATACAATTCAAGAAACATTACGCATACAAGAAGACGGCACACGTAAACGTCAGCAAGCAGAACAAGAATTGCAAAGCTTAGAACAAGACTTAAAAACAAAATTATTACAACTCAAAGACGAACAGCAGCAATTAAGAAACACATTTAAATCATAAATAATAGACCCCACCAACAAACTTTGCATTTGTTGGTGGGATTTTTGTTGTGAGGATTTGAGTTATGAGAGTATTCGAGGTGTGCGTTGTGAAGGCTTAGTTAAGTGAATAGACCTTCTGAGTCATGGCTCAAGTGCAGAATAAAGCCAAGAGATTGCCCAAGTTATGGCATAAGTGTTGAATAAAGCCAAGAGATGGACCAAGTCATGGCTTAAGTGTTGAATAAAGCCAAGAGTGTACTGAACCCAAAAATCTAAACCTTAATTAGTATATTATTTCAAAGGTTTGTCTCCTGTAATTTTTGGGAGATAAGCCTTTTAATTTTG
>NZ_JAJNHJ010000047.1:0-14632 GCF_022386965.1 Mammaliicoccus sp. B-M6 | reverse complement strand
TACTACAGAGGAAGAGAAACGAGTTAAAGAACAAGAAAGTGAGACTAATAATGAGGTGGAGCAGCCATCTAAAAAAGGATTTTGGAGTCGTGTGTTTGGTAACTAATTATATTAAAAAGCACGACAAGTTCATGAACTTGTCGTGCTTTTTATGTGGATAGAACTTCTGATAATCATCGATTATGTAAATGATTGGTATAAGATAAATAATTATATATATCTTATAAAATATAATAGCAATTATGGTGTTGAGCATCATTACTCACCATATATAAGCTTTCTTATATGTTATTATTTAATTATATTAAAGATTGATAGGGTGGAGCGATTAAATTGGGATACCAAAGCGAATATGGTTTAGAAGAAAATGTGATTAAACAGCTACAAGATTTGGGGTATGAGCGTGTATTATTGCGCAACGAAACACAATTAAAAGAGAATTTTAGACGTATTTTAAATGAACGAAATGCAGATAAATTAGAGGGTACGCCTATATCAGATAGTGAGTTTAAACGTATCATGATTGATATCAGTGATAAAAGTGTATTTGAAAGTGCTCAAATATTAAGGGATAAATACGTACTAGAACGTGATGACGAAACAAAAGTTTATCTTAGCTTAATGAATATAAAAAAGTGGTGTCAAAATACATTTCAAGTCACAAATCAGGTAAGCGTGAATGATACACACAAGAGTCGTTATGACGTAACCGTTTTAATTAATGGATTACCTTTGGTTCAAATTGAGTTGAAACGTAGTGGGGTTGCGATTACAGAAGCTTTTAATCAAATTGAACGCTATCGTCGTCAAAACTATACGGGGCTATTTAGATTTATACAAATGTTTGTAGTGAGTAATAAAATGGAAACACGCTACTACGCGAATAGCGATCAAAAAATCATGAAAAGTCATATGTTCTACTGGAGCGATGAAAAAAATGAGCGTATTAATGTGCTTAAAGATTTTATTGAATCTTTCTTAGAACCGTGCCATATTGCTAAAATGATTAGCCGTTATATGATTATTAATGAAACAGATAAAATATTAATGGCCTTGAGACCGTATCAAGTTTATGCTGTAGAGGCTTTGTTAAATCGAGCTATAGAAACAAATAACAATGGTTATATTTGGCATACAACAGGGAGTGGTAAAACCCTCACATCGTTTAAAGCCAGTCAAATATTAGCGCAAGAACCAGATATTAAGAAAGTTATATTCTTAGTCGATCGCAAAGACCTAGATGGTCAAACTTTAGGGGAATTTAATAAGTTTGAGTCAGATTCTGTTGATAGGACGTTCAATACTAAAAAGTTACTCAAACAAATGGATGATCCTACACGGAAACTAATTGTTACGACGATTCAAAAAATGGATAATGCGATTAAATCAGGACATCCAGCAATGGAACGTTATAAAGAAGATAAAGTCGTTTTCATTATTGACGAATGCCATCGAACACAATTTGGTTCAATGCACCGTATCATCAGACAACATTTCGGAAACGCCCAATACTTTGGTTTTACGGGAACACCTAGATTTGAAGAGAATGCGAGTCAAGATGGACGCGCGACTGCGGATATTTTTGGAGAATGTCTACACCATTATTTAATCAAAGATGCGATTAGAGATGGTAACGTGCTAGGTTTTTCTGTTGAATATATGAATACGTTTGACCGTAGTGAAAAAATTATCGAAGATGGTTATGTTAATAAAATTAATGAAGCTGAAATATGGATGGCAGACGAACGTGTTCAAAAAGTAGCAGAACATATTATTGCGAATCATAATAAAAAAACACGTGATCAAATGTACACAGGTATGTTGACCGTTCAAAGTATTCCAATGGCGATTCAATATTATCGTGTTTTCCAAAAATTGAAGAAACAAGGTGTACATAACCTTAATGTCACGACAATATTCAGTTATCAAGATAACGAAGCCATAGATGATACGATGGATGAACAAACAAGAAGAGATATATTAGAAGGTATCATTCAAACGTATAATGAGACCTTTGATAAAAATTTCTCAACGGATACGTTTGATGGTTACTTCAATGATGTATCAAACCGTGTCAAAAAAGGATTACCCAATCAAAAATTAGATATTCTTATTGTTGTCGATATGTTCTTAACAGGCTTTGATAGTAAAAAATTGAATACGTTATATGTTGATCGTAATTTACAGCATCATACGCTTATTCAAGCTTACTCACGTACCAATCGTGTGGAAGAGCCAACGAAACCCTATGGAAATATTGTTGCTTATAGAAACTTAAAAGAAAAAACGGATGAGGCTATTGAGCTTTTCTCTAAAACAGACAATACAGATACGGTATTGAGCTTATCGTTCCAAGCGTACTTAACGAAATTTAAACAGGCTCTGATTGAACTATTTGAATTAGCTGAAACACCTCAAGCCGTAGACCAATTAGAAAGAGAAGAAGATCAGCGTGATTTTGTAATCGCATATCGTGAGTTAGCCAAGCATATGCAAAAGTTAAAAACGTTTGATGAATTTGTATTTGACAAGGAAACGTTAGGTATTGATGAACAAACATATGAAGATTATAAAGGTAAATATTTAGATATCTATGATAAAGTGATGCGACCTGATAAAGAAACTCTAGAGGGAGAATCTATATTAGACAATATTGATTTTAATATTGAGATTTTACGAAATGATTTGATTAATGTTCAATATATTTTAGATTTATTAAATCAAATTGATTTAAGTAATACAGAACAACAAGAAAAAGATATTAAAGAGATTCGTAAAGTGCTTGATAAAGCTGATGATGATCAATTAAGGTTGAAATCAGATTTAATTCGAAGCTTCTTAGATAAAGTCGTACCGAACTTAAATGAAGGTGATTCAATTGATGATGCTTATTATAATTATGAATCTAAAGTGAAGGTCGGAGAGCTGGAACAATTTTCTGAGGAAACAGATTATCCGTTAGAATTATTGAAATCGTTAGTTAAGGAATTTGAATTTAGTGGTCATTTAAATAATAATTTAATTGAAGAAGGCGTTTCTGGGGGTCTTTTGATACGTACTAAAAAAATAAAGCGTGTTAAATCATTTATCAAAGAGATGGTTAAAAAATATAGTGTTTAATGTAAAACAAGTGTAGTTTTTTAAAACTACACTTGTTTTTATTTTAAAGTCATGCTATATTTATTTTGTAGAAAAACAAAACTACAGGAGGTTTGGTATGTTAAAAGATTATGTTAATTATCAAAGTGGCACATTAATACAGCGCTTAGAAGTTGATGAGAGCGACCTGGGGAATCGTTATATGATATATGATCAAAATATGTTAGATATAGATTTAGGGTTAACCATAGATGATACATATCAACCTAGAGTCATCAAATTAAAAGATACATCAAGAGCAACCATTGTACATAAAGATGATATTGTTATAAGTATGATGACAGGTGAGTGCACCTTAGTAAGCTCAAGACACGATGGTTCAATTTTACCTTATAACTATACAAAAATTGAAGTTACTTCAGACTTATTGGAACCTGCTTTTTTAGTCTATTGGTTTCAACTAGCACCAGAGGTACAATCACAATATAAGCAATATATGCAGGGTGGCTCAACAATAAAAAAACTAACACATCAACAGTTAAAATCACTCTATATTACCTTACCTTCAATTGAACGACAACGGTTGATTGGGCAAATTGGTATTAAAGAAAAACAATTAAACGTATTAAAACAAAGACAAAGTCGATTAAAAAAACAATTCTTATCCAACACTTTATTCAAGGAGGACAATTAAATGTCTATTACAGAAAAACAACGCCAACAACAAGCTGAATTACAAAAAAATCTATGGTCTATCGCTGATGACTTACGTGGCAATATGGATGCCAACGAGTTTAAAAACTATATCTTAGGTATGATTTTTTATCGTTTCTTAAGTGAAAAAATTGAAGAACAAGCACAAATACTCTTAGCTGAAGATAATATAGATTATGAAACTGCGATGGCAGATGAAGATTATAGACCCGTCTTAGAACAAGAATTTATTTCACGTATCGGTTATGTGATTGAACCACAATATCTATTTGGTCACTTAGTTAAAAAAATTGAGAAACAAGCTTTTGAAATGGAAGACCTGAGCAATGCGATTAAAAACATAGAAAATTCTACACGAGGTCATGATAGTGAAGATGACTTTATTCACTTATTTGATGATTTAGACCTTAATTCTTCACGTTTGGGTAACTCTAATGCTGCACGTACAAAATTGATTTCAAAAGTAATGATGAAGATATCTACATTACCTTTTGTTCATAGTGATATGGAAATCGATATGTTAGGTGATGCTTATGAGTACTTAATTGGTCAATTCGCAGCAAGTTCAGGTAAAAAAGCTGGAGAATTCTACACACCCCAACAAGTTTCAACGATTTTAGCTAAAATTGTAACAGCAAATAAAAAAGACATTAAAAGTGTCTATGACCCAACTTGTGGATCGGGTTCACTGTTACTTCGTGTCGGACGTGAAGCCAATGTGCGTCAATATTATGGTCAAGAATACAACAGTACAACGTATAACTTAGCACGTATGAACATGTTGTTACATGATGTGAACTATGCGAATTTTAAAATTGAAAATGGAGACACGATAGAAGATCCAGCCATTTCAGACGAACGTTTTGAAGCTGTGGTTGCCAATCCACCTTATAGTGCGAAATGGAGTTCAGATGCACAATTCTTAGAAGATCCACGCTTTAGTAATTATGGTAAATTAGCGCCTAAATCAAAAGCTGACTTTGCATTCATTCAACATATGATTTATCACTTAGATGATAATGGCACAATGGCAGTAGTTCTCCCTCATGGTGTGTTATTCCGTGGTGCAGCTGAAGGTGTCATTCGCGAGTACTTAATTAAAGAAAAAAACTATCTAGATGCGGTAATAGGATTGCCAGCAAATCTATTCTTCGGTACATCGATACCAACAAGTATACTTGTCTTTAAAAAATGTCGTGAAGACGATGATAATGTATTATTCATTGATGCGTCGCAATCATTTGAAAAAGGTAAAAATCAAAACCATTTAACAACTGAAGATGTTGAAAAAATTGTTGAAACTTATAAAAATAGAGAAACATTAGATAAATATAGTTATGCAGCAAGTTTAGAAGAGATTGCAGAAAATGATTATAACCTTAATATTCCAAGATATGTCGATACATTTGAAGAAGAAGAATCTATTGATTTAAACCAAGTTCAAAAAGACTTAAATCAAATTGATGATGAAATTATCGAAGTAGAACAAGAAATTAATAACTATCTTAAGGAATTAGGAGTGTTAAAACATGACTAATGAAGTAAAAAATGTACCAGAATTAAGATTTCCTGAATTCAGTAGTGATTGGGAAGAAAAAAATTTAAAAGATATTAGTAACAAAGGTATGTATGGTATTGGGGCTTCTGCAACAGAGTTTGATGGAAAAAATGTATACGTACGTATAACTGACATCAATGAAAGTAGCAGAAAAATTGATAATGATAAACTTACATCACCTGATAGATTGGATAAAAAGTATTTGCTTAATGAAAATGATGTATTATTTGCAAGAACTGGTGCAAGTACTGGTAAAACATATATCCACAAACATTATGATAGAGATAAAAATTATTATTTTGCAGGATTTTTAATAAAATTTGCATTTAATAATAATTACCTAGCTAGTTTTATATTTCAAAATACGTTAACAAAAAGATTTGAAAACTGGGTTTCTGTAATGTCTGTTAGATCTGGTCAACCTGGTATTAATAGCGAAGAGTATGGAAAACTAAAAATGAGATTTCCTAACAAAGTTGAACAAAATAAAATAGGAAATTTCTTTACCAAACTCGACCGTCAAATTGAATTAGAGGAACAAAAGTTAGCGAAATTAGAAGAACAGAAAAAGGGATATATGCAAAAGATTTTTTCTCAAGAACTAAGATTTAAAGATAAAAATGGAAATGAATATCCAAAATGGGAGGTAATAAAATTAAAGGATATTTTAAGTGAAAGAAAAGAATATGCTAGTAAAATAGGGAATTACCCACATGCTACATTATCAACTAGTGGTATTTCATTAAAGTCTGATAGATATAACAGAGACTTTTTAGTAAAAGATAAAAACAAAAAATATAAAGTTACTATAATGAATGATATATGCTATAATCCTGCAAATTTAAAATTTGGGGTAATTACTAGAAATCATATTGGTTCAGTAATTTTTTCACCTATCTATATTACATTTGAGGTAAATAATGCACATTCACCATTATTTATTGAATTACTAGTTACTCGAAATGATTTTATAAACCGAGTTAGAAAATATGAAGAAGGCACAGTATATGAGAGAATGGCAGTTAAACCAGAAGACTTTTTAAATTATGAAACTAAAATCCCTTGTTTAGAAGAACAAGAAAAAATTGGTGATTTCTTTAGTAAATTAGATAAAGTAATTAATAAGCAAAGGCAAAAAATTGATGAGTTGAAATTACGTAAACAAGGACTCTTACAAAAAATGTTCGTATAGGGGTCCCGAGCGCCTACGAGGAATTTGTATCGATAAGAAATAGATTTAAAAATTTCGCTGTTATTTTGTACATTTAACTTGACGGTGACATCTCTCTATTGTGAGTTATTAGTGGTACAGTTTTCAACCGTTTTAATTATAAAAAAGTGGTGCATTTTTAAATTGGCACAAACAGGTAACGGTTATTGCAGGTGTATTTCTTATCTATGGGTTTAACATGGATTTTATCATTAAAATCATGAGTATTGTCCGAGAGTGATTGGTCTTGCGTATGGTTAACCCTAAAGTTATGGAAATAAGACTTAGAAGCAAACTTAAGAGTGTGTTGATAGTGCATTATCTTAAAATTGTGTATAATAGGAATTGAAGTTAAATTAGATGCTAAAAATTTGTAATTAAGAAGGAGGGATTCGTCATGTTGGTATTCCAAATGCGTAATGTAGATAAAACATCTACTGTTTTGAAACAGACTAAAAACAGTGATTACGCAGATAAATAAATACGTTAGATTAATTCCTACCAGTGACTAATCTTATGACTTTTTAAACAGATAACTAAAATTACAAACAAATCGTTTAACTTCTGTATTTATTTATAGATGTAATCACTTCAGGAGTGATTACATGAACAAAAATATAAAATATTCTCAAAACTTTTTAACGAGTGAAAAAGTACTCAACCAAATAATAAAACAATTGAATTTAAAAGAAACCGATACCGTTTACGAAATTGGAACAGGTAAAGGGCATTTAACGACGAAACTGGCTAAAATAAGTAAACAGGTAACGTCTATTGAATTAGACAGTCATCTATTCAACTTATCGTCAGAAAAATTAAAACTGAATACTCGTGTCACTTTAATTCACCAAGATATTCTACAGTTTCAATTCCCTAACAAACAGAGGTATAAAATTGTTGGGAGTATTCCTTACCATTTAAGCACACAAATTATTAAAAAAGTGGTTTTTGAAAGCCATGCGTCTGACATCTATCTGATTGTTGAAGAAGGATTCTACAAGCGTACCTTGGATATTCACCGAACACTAGGGTTGCTCTTGCACACTCAAGTCTCGATTCAGCAATTGCTTAAGCTGCCAGCGGAATGCTTTCATCCTAAACCAAAAGTAAACAGTGTCTTAATAAAACTTACCCGCCATACCACAGATGTTCCAGATAAATATTGGAAGCTATATACGTACTTTGTTTCAAAATGGGTCAATCGAGAATATCGTCAACTGTTTACTAAAAATCAGTTTCATCAAGCAATGAAACACGCCAAAGTAAACAATTTAAGTACCGTTACTTATGAGCAAGTATTGTCTATTTTTAATAGTTATCTATTATTTAACGGGAGGAAATAATTCTATGAGTCGCTTTTGTAAATTTGGAAAGTTACACGTTACTAAAGGGAATGTAGATAAATTATTAGGTATACTACTGACAGCTTCCAAGGAGCTAAAGAGGTCCCTAGCGCCTACGGGGAATTTGTATCGATAAGGAATAGATTTAAAAATTTCGCTGTTATTTTGTACAATAAGGATAAATTTGAATGGTACCATAAACGATCGTTTTTGATACAAAACCTCTTAATTCAAATTTAAGAGGTTTTTTCTTGTATATTTAAGTATCAAAACTTGTGTTATAATCAACGTATCATAAAGATTAAAGTATACGAGTTTATAGACTTAAATAAGTCTTCTCATTTGTCTCGAGAAGCATATTATATAGATAAGGTGTCATAAAAGCATTCAAAAGGAGAAATTAAAATGGCTAAAATTGGTTATGCACGTGTATCAACACAAGATCAAAGTCTTGATGGACAGATTGATACACTTGAGAAATATGGTTGTGAACGTATCTTTAGCGAGAAAGCAAGTGGTCGTAAAACCAAAAGAACAGAACTTGATAAGTGTTTAGATTATTTACGAGAAGGCGATATTTTAGTTATCTACAAATTAGATAGATTAGGCCGTACAACCAAACAATTAATTGAGTTATCTCAATGGTTTGAAGAAAATAACATTGATTTACATATTATAGATATGAATGTGTCAACGAAAGACGCGATGGGCAAGATGTTCTTTACCATGATGAGTGCATTTGCAGAATTAGAAGCTAACTTACTAAGTGAACGTACGAAAAAAGGTTTAGAAGCTGCAAGAGCAAGAGGAAGAAAGGGCGGTCGTCCTTCATTACCTGACCACAAAAAAAGAGAAATCAAGTTCTTGTATGATGAACAAAAACTCACAGGCGAAGAGATTGCTGAAAAAACAGGTGTAAGTCGTTCTACAGTCTACAGGATTGTTAAGGAGGAGTCGTAGTATCCCCCCACGCATCCAAGTAAAGGTAGAAACTCGCTCAAAAATCGCTCGTTTCTAAAGTCAAAACCGCTAGTCAAATATCATAATTATTCCTTTCACTTTCAACTACAAATTCTTCGATTTTCTCCAAAATAGAAATGCCATGATAAAAGAAGCTACAATAGCACCTATTCTAAATTCACTAGGATAAATAAGTGTTAAAACAAAAAATACTAAACCGATAAAAATTAAAACAATCGCTAATATTCTATCTACATTCATCCTTAATCCTCCTTCTCTATATTTTTTTATAATATATTATTTAGTCATTACCCAAACTATTTATTCCAATTTCCTTTTTGAGTGTGATGCGCTGCGACCGTTAAAAATCCTAAGAGCTTTGCAACCGAAAGTTAATAGCTGTCGCTACTACTTTCGCTTACGCTCTGAGTATATTTTAAGGGGTTCTGTTGCAAAGTAAAAAAATATAGCTAACCACTAATTTATCATGTCAGTGTTCGCTTAACTTGCTAGCATGATGCTAATTTCGTGGCATGGCGAAAATCCGTAGATCTGAAGAGACCTGCGGTTCTTTTTATATAAAGCGTAAATACATTCAATACCTTTTAAAGTATTCTTTGCTGTATTGATACTTTGATACCTTGTCTTTCTTACTTTAATATGACGGTGATCTTGCTCAATGAGGTTATTCAGATATATCACGATAACTCAATGCATATCTTAGATAGTAGCCAACGGCTACAGTGATAACATCCTTGTTAAATTGTTTATATCTGAAATAGTTCATACAGAAGACTCCTTTTTGTTAAAATTATACTATAAATTCAACTTTGCAACAGAACCCATATGCTTATAATAAATTTTATTATAATAAGAATCCTTACAATGAAGTGAGAAGTCAAAATGTTAAAGGTTCTGCTTTGTCATTTTGGGGTGAACATGCAACTGATATGACTCAAGAAGCATTGATTAATCAAGAAGTACCTTTGATTAAAGGATATTTAAATATAAAAAAATAAAAATCATAACGATTGCCTTGATTGTCTGAGCAGTCGTTATGACGGTATATAGCGTATTATTCTGAGGATTGGGATTCCAACTTTTCTAGAATGTCTTTAATAATCTCTTTCTCATCTGATAAATTAAAATCTTCAGATGAGATTTTTTGGCTAATAGATTGTGAAACATACAACAAATCATCACTGATATCTTCATAATAGCCTTTCCTGTTGTTCATAACCATGGTTCTACCTCTTTCTCTAGTATAGCTATATATGTAATACCCAAAAAAGTAAATTTATAACAAAAAAGTAATTAAAATATTGGATAAACAAAATGATAACTATTATGTTATTTTTTTACAACAATTTATACGAAAAAAGAATAGGTTTAGTAAACCGTTGAAGTATATCTATAAATTGTTTTACGGAAATTTTTATAAATGATATCTCCATATAAAAAACACGACATATATTGATTTTTATGGCGTGTCATTATAGGTTTTATGAATTATCAGCGTTTGACTGATTCGTTAATATCTTAATATGTTGATCAAATTCTTTTATAATCTTGTCAGGTGTTACGTTATTTTGTATAAATGATCTTCTATAAAGCCATCCGTATACAAACATATTAATAAATAAAATAAAATCATCGCGATTAACATTGAATTCATTATTTTTATGGATATCTACTAATTTACTGTTAAACACGATTTCAAGTTTTTTATTGTGCTCTAAAATCATCTCTGTAAAGTTAGATGGTGCAAATGATAATTGAATGTAGAATTTTACTAAACACGATGAATCATATATATATTCTTGAAAAAACTTTAGGAGTTCTTCATGAGCATTATGAGCTTGTGTATCTATACTTTCGATTAATTTCATACCTTTATTCATACATCTTTCAATACATTGTTCATACAATTCATCTTTACTATTGAAATAGTTATATAAACTTGCCTTTTTTATTCCTAGTTCATTGGCAATATTATTTAGTGATGTTCCATAATAGCCCATTTCAGAAAAGCTTCTCATACTTATATGGATGAGTTTCTCAGATGTATTATTCACTTCATTTGCCTCCTTTACTACCTATGAATAACTATACAGGAAATAGCACAAAAAATCACTCGTAAAAACGTTTACATTTCACACAATAAATAACGCATTGCCTTTTTCTCTGAAAATGATATACTATTTTTACAAACTACCGTTCGTTAGGGAGAAAATTATGGAAATTTTATTAATGTTTTTTATCGTTTATCCAATAGCTATGTCAATTTTTTGGATAATCGGAACTTTGATTTACTATGTTTTTATTGAAAGAAAGTTGAAAGCTAAGCATATTAACTATCAACCGCAAGAAGGGGTTTCATTTATTATCGCTTGTTACAACGAAGCGCGTACCATTGCAGACACGATTAAGAATTTAAATGACCTCTCATACCCAATCAAAGAAATTATTGCTGTTAATGATGGGAGTTCAGATCATACTAAGGCAGAATTATTAAGACTTAAACAAATGTACAAAATTAAGTTTATTAATTTAGAGGAAAATAGGGGTAAAGCAAATGCGTTAAATGTTGCAGCTCAATATGCTCAATATCCATATTTGATGTGTGTGGATGCAGATACGATTATCGACGATGATGCACCGTATTATATGGTGGAAAGTTTGGTTGATGATCCAACAATCGGAGCAGTAACAGGGAACCCGCGTATTAGAAATAAATCTACTTTACTAGGGAAAATTCAAACAATCGAATATGCAAGTATGATAGGCAGTATAAAGAGAGCACAAACGATTAACGGATTTGTTAATACGATATCTGGTGTGTTTACATTATTTAATAAAAAAGCACTAGAGAAGAATCAATATTGGGATACGGACATGATTACTGAAGATATTGCCGTGTCATGGAAGTTTCATTTATCAGGATACAAAATAAAATATGAACCGAGAGCATTATGTTGGATGCTTGTTCCTGAAACATTTAAGGGGTTATGGAAACAAAGGGTAAGATGGTCCCAAGGTGGACATGAAGTGATTTTAAGAGATTTTAAGAACATGTTTAAAGTAAGAAACGTTTCATTATGGTTGTTATTTATTGAACAAATTCTTTCTGTAATATGGGTATATGGCATAGTTGTTATCTTATGTTACACACTACTTCGATTAAACTTCTTTGATTACTACTTCTATAATTATCAATTAAATATCTTTTTAATATCAGCATTCTTACTGACGTTTATTAACATTATTCAATTTACTATTTCTTTATTGATTGACAGTAGATATGAAA
Organism: Mammaliicoccus sp. B-M6; assembly: GCF_022386965.1. Classification (NCBI taxonomy): domain Bacteria; kingdom Bacillati; phylum Bacillota; class Bacilli; order Caryophanales; family Staphylococcaceae; genus Mammaliicoccus; species Mammaliicoccus sp. B-M6. The sequence goes on along the minus strand of NZ_JAJNHJ010000047.1, from coordinate 2,441 downwards.
GAAAAAACAATTTATTTCTCATATTTTTAAGTTGGTACCCAACTTTCTATTGGTTAATCAATGCGATTGTCGTCGTTGTTGCATTTCCAAAAGCACTTAAAAGAAAAAAAGGAGAGTTTGCTACATGGACAAGTCCAGACAGAGGGAACATAAAAGAGTAGAATCAAATTTAAATATTTTTAGAGAGTCAATCGTATTTATAGCATCATCAATATTATGGCTATATTGCATAACAGTATTATTTGTAATGGTAGGTTCGTTATTACCGATAGATAATCATTTTATACAAATTGTAAGAGTAATATTGAATCTTGAGAAAGGTGATATTGTCTCGATTTTTAATTATTTTGTGATTGGGTCAATCATCATTGCAGTATATCTGATGATTACGTTTCTATTCAACGTTAGAAGAAAGAGAGCTGTACCACATGAGTATTATTAAGTTAAGTCTTAAGTGGTCGATGATGATAGCTTTGATATTATTCATGTTCATTTCTAGTGATCAATCAGCACTTGCTAAGAAACAAAAAACACTAGGTGGCGAGAAAAATGGATGTCTTGCATTAAACTATCACCGCGTACGAGAAGACACATGGATAGATAAATTGCTATCATCATTCTCGAATAGTAAAGAATTAAAAATTTATAGTGTCACTGACACGCAATTCGAATCTCATATTAAATGGTTAAAAGAAAAGAATGCTCAATTTTTATCTTTAGATGAATTCATTCATTACAAAGAAAAAGGTAAGTTCCCTAAAAATTGTGTATGGTTAAATTTTGATGATATGGATCAAAGTATTTATGAAAATGCCTTTCCAATTATGAAAAAATACGATGTGCAAGGAACTGGGTTTGTAATAACGGATCATGTGGGTGACCCTGATTTTCATAATATTCCTATGTCGCCTAAAAAAGAATTACTCGAAATGAAGAATAGTGGTCTATGGGATTTTGCTTCGCATACACATGATATGCATACTATGAAAAAAGAAAAATCAAAATTAGTATCATATGCTGAAAAGGGGAACATTAAACAGGATATCGATAAAAGTACGAACTATATTAAAGATGAACTAGATGGAAATGAACAAGCGATCGCATATCCATACGGTCAAGCAAACGATAAATTAATTAAACAACTTGATCAAGATACATCAATCAAGTATGGATTTACATTGGAAGAAAAAGCAGTTGTTCCAGATAGTGATAATTTTTATATTCCAAGAGTTATGGTAAGTGATGATGCTTTTAACAAGCTTGTTAAGAAATGGGAAGGATTTAATCATGAGTAAAGGAAGATATATTGAATTTATATATTTAAGAACATTTTTATGTTTATTAATTGTACTAACACATGTTTTTACCGAGTTTACAAACACAAATGAACCTGATAATTTACAATTACAAGTCTTATATTGGATCAGAATGATCTTAATTATCGGGACACCTTCATTTATTATATTGTCTCAACTATTAACGACACTCAATTATAATGATAAATTAAAAACAGGCTATTTAAGAACACGACTAAAATATATATTATTACCTTACTTAATTATGGGTGCATTCTATAGCTATTCTGAAACACTTAAATTAAATGATTCATTCTTAACGCAATATACAGAAAATGTTATTCAAGGTAATTGGTATGGCTACTTTATTGTAATCATTATTCAGTTCTTCTTGCTAAATTGGATCATATATCGGATAAACGCTAAAATACTTTTTTCAAAATGGAGTCTTGTCATTTCGTTCATAATTAATACAATCTATTTGTATAGTTACCAAAATGTTGAATCTGTTAGAGAATTTATAAGTCACTATTATCCATTTAGTCCTGAAACATTTATAATTGGTTGGTTGTTTTATTACTTTTTAGGTTCTTACGTAGGTCATAATTATCAAGCTATTAAAGCTTTCGTATCGAAATACATCGCTTTAATTGTATTTTTAGCTATCGCTGCATACATAGCTTTTGTATTTGTAGGAGAACATGATTATTGGATGGTTAGTAGTATGGACTATCGCATTTTATTATATATCACTTTTGCATTTTTAATTTTAATTAACTTTAGCACACAGTTTGATGAATTTATGTTTAGTTCTGTTGAATTGATTAGTAGATATTCATTTTTCGTTTATTTATTACATCCGATTATATTGGAATATATGTTCCAATATACAAGTATATTTGAAGAACAAACATTCATCTTTATTCCAATATCATTATTGTTTATTGTGGGATGTTGTCTCGGGATTGGAATTTTATTAAGAGAATTTCAAATTTTTAAATTCGTAATGGGCAGACAACCTTACAACAAATAAATATCTATATAAAAAAGGGGGGTCTGTTGCAAAGTAAAAAAATATAGCTAACCACTAATTTATCATGTCAGTGTTCGCTTAACTTGCTAGCATGATGCTAATTTCGTGGCATG
>NZ_JAJNHJ010000046.1:0-17044 GCF_022386965.1 Mammaliicoccus sp. B-M6 | reverse complement strand
CGAAGACTACAGGCTGAGAACATGCCCGCGAAAAGCATGCGCATAAAAAAATGCCGGCAAAGTCTAAGACTTTGTCGACACTCTGAAAGCAAGCGACTAGGTCGCTTGCTTTTTCTTATGGCTTAATAGTAGGTATAGTAATCATAAAGGTAGTACCTTTAGTCATATTTGTAAATACGCTAATTTCGCCTTCCCAATCTTCAATGAGTTTCTTACTTAAATATAAACCGAGACCACTACCAGATTCTTTCGTTGTAAAGAAAGGATCGAATATCTTTTGTTGTGTCTCTTTAGACATTCCAGTACCGTTATCTTTAAATATAATCGTCGCTTGTTTTGCATGTGTATGTTGTAATTGAATTTCAATTTCTGGTTGTTCAACATCTAATAAAGCATCTTTAGCATTTTGAATGAGATTGATGAGAATTTGTTTTAATTGATCTTCTGAAATAAATGCATAGATAGGGCTATCAGGTAATGTTAAAGCAATATTAATGTTATGTTGTTCAAGTTCATACTTCAAAAATTGTGAAACTTCTTTGATAGATTGATTAATATCGACATTTGAATAGGCAAGGTTAGTTGGCTTTCCTAAAAATAAAAACTGTGTCACGATATTATTAATTCTATCTAGTTCTTCTGAAATGATATTAAAGTGATGATCTTGTTTATCTTTATCATATTTCATTCTCGTTAGTTCGATAAAGCCATTAATGCTTGTAAGTGGATTTTTAATTTCATGTGCTGTATTGGCAGCAAGTGTACCTATTAATCTAAGTTTTTCATTATTAGCTTGTTCGATGACTTTTTCATGTTCTAATCGTTCGGATCTATTTTTTAATATAAGTGTCACAATAGATAATAATAAAAATACCACTAAAAATATAAAAATGCTCGGTAAAATTATGCGCGTTATAAAATTATACTGTCCGCTAATTGTTAATGAGATTGGTAATTGATCATATAAATATGTTACGGATTTAGAGTGTTTATATTCTTTTCCAACTTGATAGATTTCAGTACCATCGATTCCATTAACTTGAATGTGATATCTTTTAGAAATTAAATTAATTTCATTTTTGAATGAAGACATATTGATTTCTGAAGCAACAGTGTAGTCTTTATTTTGAACTTTTAAATGATTCGTTAATAATAATGTATTGGCATTTTTTAATGAGATTTTTTCACTGCTTAAACTAGAATTAGCTGTAAAAGGAAATTGAAACTTATATTTGTTAAAATCTTCAAGAGAGGTATAATCAGCGCCTTTAGAGTCATAGACGATTTGTTTTTGATCATTCAATATATAAATATGGTCGATCCAAGTGTATCTGATGTGATTATCTTCTAAAAATTGATTAATAAATTTTTCATTGCGGCTGTTAGATAAAATAGTCGTTAAAGATTCAGAGATGCTATTTGATTCATTTATAAATGTATTAATTTTTAAGTTTACAATTTCTTTCGTCGTTTCTAATCTTTGATTCACTCTATTTGTATAATTTTTATTTATAATAATACCAATCATTAATGAAATGACTAAAGCGATAGCAAAATTAATGATGATTAATTTATTAAATGATTTCATTATTGCCTCCAAGTTTATTGTTTACTAATAGAGTATATTATGATTAACAATTATTGCCAATACATATTAAATAAATTTTCTATCCAAATGGTCGTAAACTGCCCTAACAGTATTTAAAAATGGTAAAATAAATAAAAAAGGTGGGGATAGCATTGAATACGAATGAAACCATAACAATTGATTTATTAGCTACTTCTGACTTACATGGACAAATAGGAAAAAGTGGTATTAGTGGTAACATTCTAAAGATGGCCACTTACGTTAAACATAAACGCAAAACCAATCACCACGTCTTATTGTTAGATAATGGTGGCATGTTGTCAGGTTCAATGTTTGCTTTTTATTATGCTCAAATTGCCCCATATAAGAGAAATCCAATGATTAAAGTGATGAATGAAATGCAATTTGATGCAAGTGGTGTGAGCCCTGACGAATTCAACTTTGGCTTAGACTTTTTAAATAAATCTATTGCTTTAAGCAGATTTCCTTGGTTAGCAGCAAATATTGAACATAGTAAGACTCGTGAACCATATTTTACAACACCTTATACGATTAAATATGTAGAAGGTATAAAAATAGGCATCATAGGATTCACATCTAGTGGTCTTATGGAAAATAAAAACGTTGAGTTTGAAGACGAAGTCCTTGTTGGTGAGTCTATGACTACAGCAAAAAAATGGGTGAGATATTTACATGAAAAAGAAAGCCCTGACTTCTTGATTATGTTATACCATGGTGGCTTAAACACTTACACAGATAAAAATAATTATAGATCATATTACAGTAACAACGCTGAAAGTATGACAAAAAGTACAGAAGGCGTAAATGTCATTATTACTGGACATCAAGAACATATTGTTGATCTTAAAGTCGAAGAAACACAGTTTATACAACCAGGTAAAGATGCTACGAATATTGTAGATATGTCTATTCAATTCAAAAAAAGAGCAAACTCTGTAGAAATTATCGATACGTCTATTAAGCACGTAGAAATTTCAAGTTATCCTGAAGATAGAGATTTATTGGAACTAACGTATTTCGACCAAAAAGCAGTCCAACATTGGTCTGAACAGAGCGTTGTTGACGTACCTGTTGTGTTAGATTATAAACAATTAACAGACTTATTTATAAAACCGCATAAGTTCATGGAATGTATTCAACAAAGTATGACGAGAGCATTTAAAGAAACTGATTTTGTTTGTGCACAAATTGGGAACCCGACTGGTAAAAGTTTACGTGGCGAGTTACAAGTTAAAGATGTTTATCAATCATATGTACATACTGATAAACCTGTCAAAATTAATTTATCTGGTGCTGAAATAAAGCGCATTATAGAAAGAACTGCTACAGCACTGTATAAAGAAGGGGACACGGTTCAATATAATGACCATATTTTAGAACCGACACTTATGACTGTATGGAAAGGTTTCGAATATACGATTGATTTGAGTAAACCTGTAGGCAGTAGAGTTAACTTAAATAATATTGATTTAGAAGCTACCTATTCAGTTATTATGACGGATTATTTATTTAGACACGTTAATAAGATCATTTCTGAATCAACGTATGAGAGAGCGAAAAAAACTGTCATCGAATATATGATTGAAGAACTGACGGAATCAAAGGGCAAATATGATTTAGAACATCATTTTGAAGTATTATAAAAATATCCCCAAAAAGTTAGCATAATTGCTAAAATTTTTGGGGATTATTTTATTAAATGTATTAGCTAAAAATTATAACGAGTATGATGATTGCTGCAATTTGAGCTACATAAGATGTTACGATTCTTTTCGTGTAGAAATACAATGTAGATAATATGAGTTGTGCTAAAAATATAAACATAAATATAGCTAAATTATCTAAATATAAAAATAGTGAACTAGATGCAAGGGCACTCACAACGATTGCAATAATAGGTTGTGAAAATTTCAGCTGTAACTGATTTTGTAAAATTGTTCTAATATATAACTCATGACAAGGTATAGCAATTACAATTGTTACAAGCATTTGCCACTTATAAAATACGCCAGCATGCATTAATTCTTTTAATAAGGATGCATATGACAAGCCATTATAAATTTGTGATAATAATAGCTGAAGTAGAACTAATATAATGGCACCAATAAGACCATATCCAATTGATTGAAGTAATCGCTTAGATTTGATGTCACGTTGATAAAAGACATAGCTAATGCCCGCAATCAGCATAATACCAGTATATAAGTACCAGAATACTTCTTTTTCACCTTGCATAATGAATAAAATAATGTGAAAAATAATGAAACTAGATATGAACCATATTAATTGAGGATTAATTTGTCTCTTCACTATTATCCCTCTTCAGAAATTATTGTATAACGCTTATGATTCACTACAGTTTTTTCAGGTAACTCTAAACTTTCAAAGTTATCCATAATTGTGATATCTACGATAACTGAGTTTTCATTAATTTTTTCAACTCTACCTCTTAATCCATCTTGAAACTCTATGATATTTCCAACTTCTGCGATTGTCATCTTATTCCTCCTAAATAATACTATGAAACATTATACTAAATAATACCCAGTTTATAAAGTATTAACAAATATACTCTATTTTAACATAAACATATCATACATATGATTAATCAAACATATGGTACTATAATACTTGAGGCTATTTGGGGAGAAAAGAAGGAGGAAATATAATGAAATTTGTAAGTAATAATGGTATTAACGATCCAATGATTAATTTAGCTATGGAGGAATATGTCTTAACTTCTCTTCCTAAAGATGATAGTTATTTCCTATTCTATATTAATCAACCATCTATTATTGTAGGGAAAAATCAAAATACGATTGAAGAAGTTAACCAAGAGTATGTTGAGAAACACAACATCAAAGTAGTAAGAAGAATTTCTGGTGGTGGAGCTGTATATCACGATTTAGGTAATTTAAACTTTAGCTTTGTTACAAAAGATGACGAAGACAGTTTCCATAACTTTGCGAAATTTACACAACCAATTGTTGATGCTTTAAATGAAATGGGTGTTAAAGCAGAATTATCTGGTAGAAATGATATACAAGTCGGGGAAAGAAAAATATCAGGTAATGCAATGGTTAAACAAAAAGATCGCATGTTCTCACATGGGACATTGATGTTAAATAGTGAAATCGAAGAGGTTGTTAATGCACTTCGCGTTAACGAAGCAAAAATAAAATCTAAAGGTATTAAATCTATAAGATCACGTGTCGCAAACATACAAGAGTTCTTAGAAGAGCCAATGGATATTGAAACATTTAAACAACGTATACTTACATCTATCTTTAAACAACAAGGTAGTGAAGATGTTGAAGAGTATCATTTAACAGATGAAGATTGGGATAACATTAATGAACTAAGTAAAAATAAATACCAAAAATGGGAATGGAATTATGGCAAGAATCCTAAATACAACTTTGAAAGAAGTCATAAATTTGATAGAGGACTTGTCCAAATTAAATTAGATGTTAAAAAAGGTAAAATAGAACACGCAGCAATATTCGGTGATTTCTTTGGTGTCGGTGATGTAAAAGATATTGAAGAAGCATTAATAGGTGTTCAACATCAAAAATCATCTATTCAAGAAGCATTAAAAGATATTGATGTTTATCACTATTTTGGAGATATCGCTAAAGAAGAAATTATTAATTTAATGCTATAAACAAATAAAAGAGACTATTTTTGAATGTTTTCAAAAGTAGTCTCTTATTATGTGTTAAATTTTAAATGACAACTCACGATTGTAAATCCTCCAACTGAATTAATTCTTCACTGTATTGTTCAAATAAAGTATTATTACGATTCGCAAGTGCTTCATCAATTAAAACCATTAATTCTCTTTTACGATTTTCACGTAAAGCAGAGTCAATCACAAGCTCAACTGATAAATCATTTAAGTTATTAACAAAAGTTTCTAGACTCTGGTGCTTAACTTGAGAATATTGTTTCATTTTAAACAACCCCTTGACTTTATTTGTTAAAATTATAGCGTATTTATTTTCTAAATGCAATGAATATTCAGAAATTTTAAAAAGTAAATTTATAATTCGAAATCAGTGATAAACTTACTCTATAAATTCATTATATGTTACTATAATCTAATTTCAAATTATTTTGCTCACAATTCAGAATACGGTTGTGAAAGTTTTAAGTAGTCGAACCATATATAACAAAAATACTTAAGGAGAATCATTATGTATCAATTAAAAAAGTGGGATCATGTTCAATTATCTGCACCTAAAGGATCAGAGGATAAAGCACGATATTTCTATTGTAATCAATTAGGGTTTAAAGAAGTAGAAAAGCCTGAGTCATTGAGAGGTAATGGAGGCGTTTGGTTTAATATTAATCAAATTGATTTGCATATTGGTATTGAAGAAGGATTTGAACCATTAAAAAAAGCACATCCAGCTATTAATGTTGAAAATCTAGAAGATTTAAAAGAACATTTAACGAATGAAAAAATAGAGTTTAAAGCAGATAATCGTTTTCCAGGCGCAAATAGAATCCATTTATTAGATCCTTTTGGAAATCGTTTAGAATTTATAGAAAAACAATAGAATTTATTCCAAAAAGTATTGACTTCCATTTAAATATAGATTATATTTTATGTAATTACAATAAATGTAAATCCATTCGTTGTAATTACATAAATTTTGAAAGGAGCATACTATGAGTAAATACGTAATTAAACAAAACACGATGTACATTAGAGGAGTCAGAGTAGACGATCATACCATTCATACTGAGGTGTCTGAAGCGGGTAGAGAACCGTTCATTATTAAACAGAAACCTCAAGAAATTATGAATCAGTCATGTCGCTTTTATGGAGAACACTTCAATGAAAGAAAGCTTTTTACAAAAAGGCTTACCAGAATTACTAGCAAACCCCCGATTTTAGTATCCGCAGTTACATCCACTTATTTTTTCTGCACAGGTTCCGAAAGGTCAATAGACAACACATGGATAAATATACTCTATGTTAAAGATTTCAAAGAATACAATGGCAATAAGACCAAGATATTTTTAGAGCAAGATCAAAGCCTCGTTTTTCCAATTTCCTACCACGTAATTAATCATCAATACTTAAACTGTTTATGTTTGTACTATAGAAATCACCGTAATAATATCTTTATTAAACAACTAAATACACCTAATATTGACTTAACTCAAGATGGATATAGTGTACGTGATGTTATTAAGATGTATTTAAAAAATCAATATTAGCATACGAAAATAAATATTAACGGAACAAGTGCAACTAAAGTGTAAATGTTCCGTTAATTTTTTTAGGTTTTCTCTTGAAAATATTAAGATGCTTGATATAATAGTATTTGTGCTTGATAAAAATTTAATTATTCCACAGTAGCTCAGTGGTAGAGCTATCGGCTGTTAACCGATCGGTCGTAGGTTCGAGTCCTACCTGTGGAGCCATGGAGATGTACTCAAGTTGGCTGAAGAGGCGCCCCTGCTAAGGGTGTAGGTCGTTCTGCGGCGCGAGGGTTCGAATCCCTCCATCTCCGCTCAGATTAATTAGTCACGTATAGTGAAAAGAAAAAACCTTGATAACTCAAGGTTTTTTCTTTTTTTATTTAAACTGGTTTAATATTTTTGGTCACAACGTGGTCACACTAGCACCATATTTTTAATCATGTGACCATAATGATTATTTATCCTAGTTATAAAAAGCTCTTGAACATGATTTAATGAATAATTATAATATTGGATATAAAAAGCGTAATATCATTAATACTATAGTCATTTAAGTCTTAAATGGAGTGATTAAGATGTTAACAATGGAGTTAATTGAATACAATGATGAAATTGTGACTTATAATTATTATCCTGAAGATAATAAAGAACTAACGCCTGGTCAAATAACAAAGCGAAGAAAAGATAAAGAAATAATAGATTTTACTAAAACAGAAGTTGAAAAGTATAAGTCATTATATTTCGTACATGCTGCTAGTAGAATGAGAAAAATTGTTGATTTAGACGAGTTACCTAAAACACAATTCGTTGCATGGGGATAAGCTCTGTGTAGCTTTATAATAATATGAGGTGATTACAATGACAAATAAAGCTAAAGATATTTTTATGATTACTATCAATATAATAATCATTATTTGTTGCATTTCCTTAATTTATTATATGTTAACCAAATAAAAATAGACTCGGAATAAATATATGAAGAATGAAATAGCCAACACTATATATGAATATCCAAAAGCTCACCTAAATGAAATAGGTGGGCTTTTTTAGTATGTAATCGTGATTGATGTTGATCTCAATGTTTAACGTAATATTAGATAGCTTTTTGCTTTATTGTAAGAATTTTGAAAAAATTATATAATATAGTAAATATTAGTGAATAAGTAGGTTGATAACATTGAAGAAATACGAAACGACACTAGACGCTTATATGCCACCTAAAGATGCGGCTGAAGCATTCCAAAGAATAGCTTAAAGAAAAAACAACAACTAAAACAACGACATACAAAAAGAGAAAAAGAATTAAAACACTAGAGGAGTTAATTAGAAAAAGGAGGTAATGATTAATGTTAGTTTTAATATTAGTACGTAAAGACGAAAAAAGCGTGACTTATGATTATTATCCCGAAAACGAAAAAGTGTCAGGGAGAATTACTATAAGAATTGATGATTGTGAAATACTCTATGCAAAAAATACGGAATATGATGAAGGTACAAATAACTATTTAGGTCATGCGATTTATAGAATTGAGAAATATATTAAAAATAATGAGTTTCCTGAAACCGATCTTGTAGCATGGGGGTAAATTATGAAACTATGGACTTATGTGGGAAAAATGGTATTAATTGAAGCAGATGATGGTCAAAAATTCACAGGTAAAGTTATAACTTATGATGATGAAATGGATAATGAAAGTGGAGAATATTCTATATATTTAGATACTGGAATACAAATATACGACTTTGATGAAAGTGAAATAAAGTCGATTGAAATTTTAGATTAAGTACCTTACAAAGAATTAATGGTTATGGTACTATTTTTAGACAAATTTTTAGCTATCACAGTGTTGTGATAGCTTGTTTTTATGTCTAAAATCTTATTACCTTATTTTTCCATTTTTGTTTGCTAGCATCTAATACCTTTGAAACGAGAAGAGTGAGCATAATTGTAAAGATTATCATACTAATTACAGCAATTACTCTAGCGATAGGGTTTTCTTTATATATAATAGCGTAGAATCCTTGTATAAAGAACATTATGTAGGTAGGTAATGTAGATAATAATATGTATTTAGGTTGCTTCATAGTTTCACTCCTTATAATGATTTAAATCATAAAAAATAAACCATCTCTTACAACTTTTGACTAGTTTGAGATGATTTATTTAATCATTAAATTTTGGTCACCGTCTTTAAAACGGGCTCATAGGACAACGTGTTACAGCACGTTGTCCTTTTTTCAATTGTATTATAACACAATTTGGCAATATTTGTCTGTTGTGAAAAATTAATGATTAAGAGGTGTGTTTGATATAAAAAAGTGTCAAGAGTATTAACAATTATTAATATTATTACAAATATTGTAGGAACGGTATTGATATTAGCAGGAATGATTAAACGTTCAAAATAATGCTAGTGAAATGATTATTGAGTTGATTATGGACGGAGTGTGATTGATATGAAAGCAAGTATAAGTATTCGTAAAACGACGAAGAAAGAGAAGATTGAATCGCTTGTTGCTGTGAGTATTTTAATTTTAGGGATTATGTTTATTAAGTGGTTAAACAAATAATTGTATTTTTGTTTCTAATTTATAGAAGTGTATAATGGACCTAAATATAGAGATTGGTGGGGATTATATGACTGTTGAATTAAGATTAATGGAAATGCAGGACTTTAATGATTTTTATGAGGTTTCTTTGAAAGAATTTGCTGATGAACAAGTGAAAAGTGGTTCTTGGTCTGTTGAAGAAGCGGATGAGAGAGGTAGAGCATATTTTAAGAAACTTCTACCTGATGGTTTACATACAGAAGGTCATAAAATTTTTAATATCTTTAATGAAGGAGAGAAGGTTGGTATTTTATGGCTACATGTATTCGAGAAAGATCATGTATTAAAGAGTTTTATTTATGATATTAAAATTGACGAATCTGAAAGAGGTAAAGGTTTAGGTAAAATGACGATGCAAGCTATAGATGAGTATTGCAAGGAACATGACATTAAAAGTATTCGACTCCATGTTTTCGGTCATAATCAAATTGCGTATGAGTTATATAAAAAAATGGGATTTGAAACGACAAACTATTATATGGAAAAAGCGTTATAATAGTGATATCGAAATTGAAATCGGAGTGATTTGATTGTTGAAATTGAAAGAATCTCAAAATGTATTTTTAAAAGGTGGAGATGAAGCGGTTATATTATTGCATTCATTTACAGGTACAGTAAGAGATGTAAAAGCTTTAGCAGAGTTTCTAAACGAAGCGGGATATACTTGCTATATTCCAGCTTATAAAGGACATGGATTAAGTTTAGAAGGTATATTAGCCTATACGACAAATGATTGGTGGGAACAGGTACAAGATAGCTATCACTATTTAAAGGATAGTGGATATGAAACCATTCATGTGCTCGGTGTTTCATTGGGTGCGCTTATGTCTTTAAAACTTGTCGAAACATTTGATGTGAAGAAATGTATAGCAATGTCCACACCTCATAATAGAACTAATAAAGATATTAAGAGAAGACTTTATCATTATGGAGAAAGAATTAATCAGATCCAAGGTTTAGATGAAGATGAAAGTAAACGCCAACTTGCACTCATTGATGATTATGAAGATGGTGCACGTCTTTTTACATCATTTATAGAGGATATTATGAATCATTTAGACGCAGTAAATATACCTATCTCTATAAAGTATGGAGAATTAGATCAAAGATTCTATCAAGATAGTGCTGAGAAAATATATCATGATATATCATCAGAACATAAAGAATTAACAGCCTATAAAAATGCAACACATTTAATGACAAGAAGTGACGATAAAGAACAAATTGAACAAGATATACTTGAGTTCTTAAAAAAATAAGACCACGCCAACAAAAGTTGGCATGGTCTTATTTTTATAATCCACCTAATAAACCACTAATATATACACCAAGTGCTAATAACAATCCGAAGATTGTGTTTGCTTTACCTGTAGCTGCCATTGCAGGCATCATTGTTTGTGGTGTGTCATTTTTGTTAAATCGACGTACGGCTTTGATTGGGAATGGTGCAGATATTAAGACGAGCAACCATAAAAGAGAGCCGTATGGTTTAAATAATGCTAAGTAAATAACAAAGACATATGCGAAAATATATAGAATTGCCATAGTCATGATGGAAAGTCTTTTACCGACTAAGATTGCGTAAGTCTTTCTACCACTTTGTTTGTCTTTTTCGCGGTCTCTAATGTTATTTGCTAAGTTGATAAGTCCAATTGTAATAGAAACTGGAATACTTAATAATGCTGGATAAAAGCTTAAAGTACCTGTTTGTATATAGAATGAAATCATGACAATTACAAATCCCATGAAGAAACCAGCGAATATTTCACCGAATGGCGTCCATGAAATAGGGATTGGTCCACCTGTATAGAAATAACCGATTGCCATACAAACTAATCCTATTGGTATTAATAGCCATGTACTTTGCATGCATATGTAAATACCTAATATGACAGCTATAACATAGAATGCTATTGCTAAATTATAAACGGATTTAGGAGACATACCATTTCTTACGATTGCGCCTCCGATACCAACAGAAGTATGGTCATCTAATCCACGCTTATAATCAAAGTATTCATTAAACATATTAGTTGCTGCTTGTATTAAAATACTTGCGAGTAACATTGCTAATACGACTGAAATTTTAATGGATGCTTCAGCACCTGTTAAAAAAATCTTTGATGAAGCGGTACCTAATAGTACAGGAACAAATGATGCTGTAAGGGTATGTGGTCTCATCAAATGATAATATTTTTTCAAGCCTGAATGCTGTGATAAATTTTGTGACATGTATTTACCTCTTAAATTTATATTTTTGACAGTATTAGTATATGCTTTCGCTATCAATTGGTCAATCACTGTAATTGTGTAAAATTTTAATTTATATTCTGTATTTAAAGTACAATATTAACGCATGTTCACTTAAAAAATGATAAAATAAGTAGATAGATATTTTTCGGAAAGAAGTGGAAGTGAAATGGCCTTGAGGACGGATTTGAAGCAACAGATAATTTCTGAAATCGATGGAAATAAAAATTATATTTCAGTTGAAATTGAGCTTCAATATCAACCAGATTTAATCCATTTATTAAGGGAAGAAATCAATTATACAGGACAACATTTTTATTACAAATCTAAAGATTCTAAATTAGAAATGTGTGGAATTGGATATTTATTAGAAGCTAGGTATTCGCATCTAGAACATGATGATATATATGAATACTGGCAAAATATTAAAGAACAATTAAATACGATTAAGTTACATGATGAAAAGCACCATCTAAAATTCTTTGGTGGCTTTCAATTTTCAGAGCATTCATTAACGAATGAATGGAAAGATTACGGGATGAGTCATTTTGTATTGCCTAAATATTTGGTAACTAAAGAAAATGGTCATTATTACCTTACTTATACGGATCATAGTAACAAATTCGATATCGACAACATTCAAGAAGTTATAAATATTTTAGAAACAGAAAATGAAAAAATCGAATCGAGTGAACCTGTAGTAGTGGAAAATAAAGATATTCAAAGTGAAGAATGGAAAGCGTTAGTTACTAAAGTTGTTTCACAAATGAATCAATCTGTAGCACTACAAAAAGTCGTACTATCCAGAAGAAGACAAATCGAATTTGAAGATCGTGTTAATGTTGAAGATGCATTACAAAGATCATTAGATTCAAATGAATCAAGTTATTTATTACTATTTGAGTCAGGTAAATCTCAATTTATTTCACAAACACCTGAACAACTTTGCCAAATAGAAGATGGTAAACTATATACAAATGCAATTGCTGGTACGATTTTAAGAACAGAAGATGAAACAAAGAATGATGAATTAAAAGATGAGCTTCTAAATGATTCTAAAAATCAATTTGAACATCGTTATGTAGTGGATAGTATTATTCATGATATTCAATCATTCACAAAACACATTGAATACGATAAAAAGCCTACCATACTTACTAACAAGCATTTATATCATTTATATACGAAAATACAAGCAGATTTACTATCTGAAAATGTATTAGAAATTGTTAATCAATTGCATCCAACGCCAGCATTAGGAGGATTTCCTAAAGTTGAAGCGATAAAATTTATAGAACATGAAGAGTTTGGTACAAGAGGATTTTACGGTGCACCATTAGGTTATATCGATTTAGAAAATAATGGTGAATTTGTTGTATCTATTCGATCTATGTTAGTGAACAATCATACTGCAACATTGTATTCAGGTTGTGGTATTGTAAAAGATTCTGAAGCAATATCTGAGTTTGAAGAAACAGACTTAAAATTTAAACCAATGTTGAAAGCACTAGGAGTGATGTAGAATTGAGTACACATACTGAAAGTCTCACTAAACAAGTATTTACATTTGTTTCTAAATTATATGAATATGGTGTCGATGATGTTGTTATTAGTCCTGGATCACGATCTACACCATTAGCGATAGCTTGTGAAAGACATCCACATTTAAAAACATGGGTTCATCCAGATGAAAGAAGCGCAGCATTTTTTGCACTTGGTATTATTAAAGCAAGTCAAAAGCCTGTTGCAATCATTTGTACGTCAGGAACAGCTGCATCTAATTATATGCCAGCAGTTTCTGAAGCGTTTATTAGTCGTTTACCACTTGTTGTTGTTACGAGTGATAGACCACATGAACTACGTAATGTTGGTGCACCTCAAGCAATCAATCAAGTAAATATGTTCCAAAACTTTACAAAGTTTCAATTTGATATGCCTATAGCTGATGACTCAGAGGGTACATTAAATGCAATTAATATGAATATGATTAAAGCTGAGAAGCATTTTGTTGGTCCACAAAGAGGACCTGTGCATTTTAATTTTCCATTTAGAGAACCATTAATTCCTAATGTGAAATTAAGAAGATATTTGTCTTCTAAAAGAAAATTAGAAACAAAATACCAAAAGTCGATTGATTTTACGAGTATACAAACATATATCGAAAAACCAAGAGGTGTCGTTATTGTAGGAGACACACAAGGTCAAGATTTATCTCAAATATTAACTTATTCAGCGATTCATAATATTCCTATATTAGCTGATCCATTAAGTAATTTGAGAAAATTAAATCATCCAAATGTGATTTCTACTTATGACGCATTATTCAAAGGCGGTTTAAGTATTGAACCACAATTTATCATCAGAGTGGGGCAACCAGTCGTTTCGAAACATTTAAACAATTGGTTAAAAGAAGTTAAGTGTCCACAAATTCTTGTGCAAAATAATGATACACCTGATGCTTATCCTAAAGTACCAACGATTTCAGTGGAATTAAGTCCAAATGATTTCTTCAGACAAGCTCAAGATGTATCACCAACTCAAAACAAGAATTGGTTAGAAAAATGGATAACAATGGACAAAGAAGCAAGTGCATTGATTGAAAAATATATCGAAGAAGAAACAGATGAAGGTGCTGCAGTCGGTAGTTTATTGAAAAAAATGACTTCTAAAGATACTGTATTTGTTGGTAATAGTATGCCGATAAGAGATGTCGATACATTTAATTTAAACTCAAAAGCTGAAATAGCAGCTAATAGAGGTGCAAATGGTATAGATGGTGTCGTGTCGACTGCACTTGGTATGTCAGTATATAAAAAAGTCACACTTATTATTGGTGATGTTTCGTTCTTCCATGATATGAATGGCTTGATTATGAGTAAACTACATGATTTAGATATTACAATTGTGTGCTTAAACAATAATGGTGGGGGCATCTTCAATTACTTAGCACCTAAAGAAGAAGCACCTGAACATTTTGAGAAATTATTCGGTACACCACTTGATCTAGATTTTCAACATGTTGCGCATCTATATGAGTTAGGTTACGAAAAATTCGAAAGTGTTTCTGATTATAAGAAACAAACATTACCACAATTCGGTTCTTATTTATACGAAATTCTAACGAATAGAGAAGAAAATACCGCAAAACATAGACAACTTTTTGAACAAATGAAAGGTATCCAATATGTTAAATCACCGCGTTAAGTCGTTTGATGAACATAAACCGTCTATTATTTTATTACATGGCTTTATCAGTGATCATACATCATTTCATATAGTTGAGCGTACGTTAAGTAACCAAGGCTTAAATGTCATAACCATTGATTTACCTGGACATGGACATGATGAATCAAGTTATGATGATATATGGTCAATGGATTATATTGTTTATAAGATTAAAGAAGTCATTGATTATTTAGAGCTTAAAAAGGTCTATTTGCATGGATATTCTATGGGTGGACGTGTTGCGTTAAGCTTCGCTGTACAATACCCAGAGCTATTAAGCGGCTTGATTTTAGAAAGTGCTAGTCCAGGACTTAAAGATCCATCAGATAAACAGAATAGAATTGAAGTCGATCATAATAGAGCAGCGCGCATTCATGAAATTGGATTACCTCAGTTTGTAGAGGAATGGTCTAAACTTCCATTATTTAATAGTCAGTCTATACTTTCTACTGAAGAAAGAGAACGTATTAAACAAATGAGACTTTCTCAAAATCCAAACGGCTTAAGTAAAGCACTTAAAGATTATGGTACAGGTTCACAACCATCCAATTGGCATCATTTGAATACAATGAATGTGCCGACTTGTATTATCGTCGGTCAAAAAGATGAAAAGTTTATTCAAATAGGTAAACAAATGAACGAAAGTATAAAAAATAGTAAATTTTATATTGTTAATGATGCTGGGCACACAATTCATGTGGAACAACCCTCAAAATTTGATACAATAATAATAGAATTTATTTTAGGAGGCAAATTATGTCAAGACAATGGGAAACTATAAAAGAATATAAAGAAATTAAATATGAATTTTTCGAAGGTATTGCTAAAATTACAATCAACCGTCCAGAAGTACGTAATGCATTCACACCTTTAACAGTTCAAGAAATGATCGATGCTTTCTCTAGAGCTAGAGATGATGAAAGAGTAGGTTCTATCATCTTAACAGGTGAAGGCGACTTAGCATTCTGTTCAGGTGGAGACCAATCTGTTCGTGGACATGGTGGTTACGTTGGTGATGACCAAATTCCAAGATTAAATGTATTAGATTTACAACGTCTTATCCGTGTTATTCCTAAACCAGTAGTAGCTATGGTTAGAGGATATGCTATTGGTGGTGGACACGTACTACATATCGTATGTGACTTAACAATTGCCGCTGAAAATGCAAGATTCGGTCAAACTGGACCTAAAGTAGGTTCATTCGATGCTGGTTATGGTTCAGGCTATTTAGCAAGAATTGTTGGACATAAAAAAGCACGTGAAATTTGGTTCTTATGTCGTCAATATGATGCACAAGAAGCGATTGATATGGGTCTTGTTAATACAGTTGTACCATTAGATAAAATAGAAGATGAAACAGTTCAATGGTGTAAAGAAATGATGCAACATTCACCAACTGCATTACGTTTCTTAAAAGCTGCTATGAACGCTGACACTGATGGATTAGCTGGTTTACAACAATTCGCTGGTGATGCAACATTATTATATTACACTTCAGACGAAGCAAAAGAAGGAAGAGACGCTTTCAAAGAAAAACGTCAACCAGACTTCGATCAATTTCCTAAGTTTCCTTAATATTGATACAAATAAAAACAAGAGGTTGAGACATTATGTAATGTCTCAGCCTTTTTTATGGAAAAAATATCTGTATATGAAGTGTTCTATGTTGCTTGCTTGGGGAGTCTTGCAATATAGGAGTCACCTATTTCCTACGATTAGTCAAGCCAGATTGTATTTAAGAAAACATATTCAAATAAACCGTCCATTTTAATTTTTTTGAATAAGGTGTTAAACTAAATTTGATTGTACGTTTAGACTAATGTGGGGACATTTGATAATCGTATAATTTAGATTCATTAACTAAGTAATGTAGTGTTTTTAATAGTCGGTTTATACAAGCGACTACGGCAGTCTTATGAGACTTCTCATTGGGCTGCTTTCTTAATTTATAATAATAATCAACTATGTGGTTATTATAGTTACGCTGTCCTCGAATAATATTCATCACTACTAAAAACAATAATCGTCTAGCTTTTTTATTCCCTCGTCTATTAATTGTATCTCTATATTGAGTTTTGCCTGATTGATATCGTTTGATATCGATACCCACATATGCGTTTAATTGTTTATTCGTTT
>NZ_JAJNHJ010000045.1:0-17327 GCF_022386965.1 Mammaliicoccus sp. B-M6 | reverse complement strand
GTTTAATCATGATTTTAGTGGAAATTATTAATCTATACAAAAAAACAAACTGAACTTATAAATTTAAGTTCAGTTTGTCCACAGTCTGAAAGTAGACATTCAATTTTGAAATTGAATGTCTACTTTTTTAATAATTATAAAGTCTATATAAAAAAGAAGAGACAAGTTTAAATTTATATCAGAATTCTTATATTGAGTAACATATAGCATTTAAGTAATTGAACATAAAAAAACAATTATTAAATATCACTTAGACATTTAGATTAGATACAATAATGTTTACAAAATATTTTTTTGAGTGAAATAAAAATAAATATAGAATTTTCTTTTGCTATATATTATTATGATATTAAATAAAGATAGAATGGGAGTAAGGGTTGATATGAAATGTACTAATTGTCAAAAGGTTGTACAAGTAGATGATAAATTTTGTATGCACTGTGGTAATAATTTGGAATTGCAAAAGGAAGGTGTTTCGAAAGATATTCTAGATGACGAACAATGTCCTAAATGCAAATCAATAGTTGGGAAAAATGATAAATTTTGTATGAATTGCGGGTATAATTTAAGCGGTTTATTTGCCAAAAATCAAGACGTTAAATTTGCAAATGAAAAAGAGGAAAGATTAGTATCTCAATCTGTAGAAAGTATCGATTTAAAAAATGAAGCTAAAAATTTATTTGAAAATACAACAAAATCTATCGGTAAATTAGCTGGTAGTGAGGAAGGTTTAAATTTAAATCTAAGAGATATGTTTTCTGAAGTATTTAAACCACATACAAAGGATGAATCAGACGAAATATTTATAGCAGGAACAAGTCGAACTACTCCATTATTAGATGATGTATCAGAAGAATGGGGCAAACCATGGGTATTTTCAAGAGTATTTTTAGCATTTGCAATTACTTTTGCTGCGTTATGGGTTTTAAGCAGTGTATTTGAGAATACTTTAGCAATTCCAGGATTGATTTTTATTGGAGCACTGACCGTACCATTAACTGGTCTATTCTTCTTCTTTGAGTCTAATGCTTTTAAAAACATTAGTCTATTCGAAGTGTTGAAAATGTTTTTTGTAGGTGGAGTAATTTCATTATTAAGTACTATGGTTTTATATAATTTTATTTCTTTCAGTGATGAATATTACCTATTTGGATCTATGACAATTATAGATGCAGGATTAGTTGGAATTGTAGAGGAAACAGGTAAATCTATTATAATTGTCTATTTTATTAATAAATATAAAACAAATAAAATTTTGAATGGTTTATTAATTGGTGGAGCCATTGGAGCGGGATTTGCAATGTTTGAATCTGCTGGTTATATTTTAAATTATTCTGAAGGTCTAGAAAGTACATTAATTAGTATGGTATTTATTAGAGCATGGACTGCAATTGGTAGTCATTTAGTATGGTCTGCAATAATCGGTGCTGCAATTGTTATTGCAAAAGAAAGTAAAAACTTTGAGTTTAGTAATATTAAAGATAAACGATTTTTATTTTTCTTTACTGCATCAGTTGTTTTACATAGTTTATGGGATACCTCTTTTTCTTTGTTTGGTAGTTATATGTTTAAGTATGTAGCGTTAATAATAATCGTATGGCTATTGGTTTTTATATTAATGAAAGCTGGATTAAAACAAGTAAATAAATTACAAATAGAGTCAAAAGAATTAAAAATTAAAGAAAACTGAATGGATATAAAGAAAACAATACTTTTTGAAAAATATAAATAATTTAATAAGAGGAGGTTGTAACTGTGAAATATTGCAATAATTGCGGTAATAAGTTAAAAGATGAACAAGTTTTTTGTGAGAAATGTGGTACTAATATTAGTAATGATATTAACATGAACAATAGTAAAGAAGTCAAATCGCAAGGATTAAATATAGGTAAAATATTCATTGTATTAATTTCGACAGTCATAATATTACTATTAATTTCCGTGTTGTCATATGGTGTTTATAAAGTTTATACAATCTACAATAGTTCTGATTCAAGTAAATTAACTAATAGTAATGAAAGAGCACAACAGACAAATTCTCAAAGAAATGGCCCAACTATTAATGTTTTATCTGATACTTTTAGTTCGAATTTTATGAATGAAGATAAGAGAAATGGATATGGTGAAATTAATATTGGAATGAATAAGTCAGAAGTAGAAAGTAAATTTGGTGGTTCTGAAAACAGTTTAATTATTGCAGGAGTTAATACGGAAAAATACGGGAACATAGCAGTACACTATGTTAATGATATAGTAGATAGGTATTTTATAACACCTGACAACATTAATATTAATGAATACGAAAATTTCCACGGGAATTCTACTATGAAGGCTAGTGAAGGTGGAGTGATATATGACGATAATGCATATAATAGTTTTACCATCAAAGTATTTACGGATGAAAATGGTCAAATAATAGGTATTGAAAATGTAGACCAAATAGAAAGAAGTGTTTCTAATAATAAAGCAAGTCATGATGTTATAAGTGAAAGCCAAGCCAAAAGTATGGCAATAGATTATTTAGATGAAGTATATGAAGATTATTGGTATCATTCAATAAATGAATACAATGGTGTATACAGAGTTAATTATGGTGAAGGAAATGCAAGTCATGCACATGACGCAATATATATAGATCAAAAAACAGGAAACATTACCGAAACAGATCCTAATAATATAGATTAACTATTTAAATGTTTCTAAAAGAAATATTAACAACAAGTTTCTAAAGTACAGATGTTTGAACGAAAAGAAAGAGTAATTATACTTAGCTAAACACTTATTCTTAAAAATCAGTGGTTACGAAATTCATTAAATGGAATCTTGCTTGAGTTAGACACATAATAATAAGGTAGACATTCAATTTTGAAATTGAATGTCTATTTTTGTATGAATAATTGTTCTATCTTATTAGAAATGTGAATATATAGGGACTGAATATTGCAAGTGAGGTGCGACAAGCAATGTTGGAGCCTTGAATTTTGCAAGAGTGGTCAAACAAGCAACATAGAGCCGTTGTATTTATCAAGACTCATCAAACAAGATAAATACACCACCCTTTTTACCCGAGATGTTTTTTGAAGAATTGATTTATTTTATCAAATGGTATGACATCTTCTTGGTCGTATAAGTCTGTATGCACTTTTCCAGGGATAAGATGGAGTTCTTTGTTATCTCCAGTTAACTGTTTATATGCATCTTTACTAAAGTATGTTGAATGTGCTTCTTCACCGTGAACTAATAATACGGCACTATCGATTTCATCAATATATTGTAGTAATGGCATATTCATAAATGAAAGTGGATTAGTAATTGTCCAACCTCTGTTTGAATTTAATGATCTTGGATGATAGCCTCGATTTGTCTTGTAGTAATCATAATAATCTTTAACAAATTGTGGGGCATCATTTGGTAATGGATCAATAACACCACCTGCTAGAACTGGGTCTTGTGAAGCGTAATCTTGTGTTCTCTGTACATTTAACGCTTGTTTCTTCTTATATCTATCATCTTTACTATCTTCTTCATCAAAATAACCATTAGCATTGATTCTACTCATATCATACATAGTTGAAGTGACTGTTGCTTTAACACGAGTATCTATTGCAGCTGTGTTAAGTGCCATACCGCCCCAGCCACAAATGCCAATGATGCCTATTTTCTCTTTATCAACGAGATGATGATTACTTAAAAAATCTACTGCTGCCTGAAAATCTTCAGTATTAATATCTGGTGATGCAACGTAACGAGGAAATCCTGAACTTTCCCCTGTATAAGAAGGGTCAAATGCGATTGTAAGGTAACCTTGTTCAGCCATTTTCTGAGCATAGAGTCCAGAAGATTGTTCTTTCACAGCACCGAAAGGACCACTTACAGCTAAAGCTGGCAATTTATCTTGTTCGGATTCTTTAGGTATATACATGTCAGCAGCAAGTGTAAGACCATATCGATTGGTGAATGTTGTTTTTGTATGATTAACCTTTTCACTTTGTGGAAAAACTTTATCCCAAGTTTCTACTAAGTCTAATTGAGTTTGTTTCATTTTATATGCCTCCATTAATTTTCTTTTATATTTTTTACAAATTGTGCTGGGCTTCCAACTACAACTGTATTGGGTGGTACGTCTTTCGTAACTAATGAATTTGCGCCAACGATTGAATTTTCACCGATTGTTACACCCGGTAAAATTGTAGCGGCTGCCCCGATCCAAGCGTTTTGTTTAATCGTAATGGGTTTAACTATTAATCCGCGTCTTTCTTTGGGGTTTGTTGGATGATTAACTGTGAGCAAGTTAACACGAGGACCAATCAACACATGGTCTTCTAATGTAATGCCGCCCAAGTCTGTGAACATCGTATTACTATTGATAAAGACCGACTTACCGATTGATATATGTTTGCCGAAATCTGTGTATAACGGCAAATTTATACTGACGCTTGAATCTATAGGTTGGCCTGTAATTTTGGATAAAATGTCTAACGCCTCATCATTGGTATGGTATGAACTATTAAGTTCGTGGACGAGAGGTGCGTTCTTGTTTACGATATCATGTATTTCTTTAAAAACAGGTTCATCTTCTGCGACAGTTCGATTCCATATGCTTTGATTGAGTACACTTTTAAACAATTTTTAACCTCCTTTGGAACGATAATGTGTATATGTATCATGTTATGGTATATTTATTATGATTACCAATACCTATAATAAATAGTTAAGTATGTGTTTTAGGCATAGGAGGATGACGTTATGGAAAATAGAGTGTTAAGGTATTTTTTAGCAGTCGTATCAGAAGGAAATTTAACCTCAGCAGCTAAATTATTGCACATTACGCAACCCACACTTTCAAGACAAATTAAAGAACTTGAAGAAGAACTTTCAGTGACGCTTTTTAATAGAAAAGGAAAATATATGGAATTAACGAGAGAAGGTTACTATTTAGCGAATAAAGCACGAGACATAATAAATTTAGTCGATCAGACCACATCGAGCATCAAACATAAAGAAGTATATGGCGAAGTATCTATTGGAATGGCTGAGTCTAAGAGCATTAAACAAATTGCAAAAGCAATGAGAGCAGTAAGACAAGAACAAGACCAAGTTTATTTCGATACTTTTAGTGGGAATGCTGAACAAATTTTAGAGAAAATTGATAATGGTGTGATAGATTTCGGTGTTATTGTAGAACCTATTAATAAAGTTAATTATGATTCCATATCATTGAATGAAGATGATACTTGGGGTGTCTTAACAACGAAGACTTCAGAACTTGGTCACCTCGAGCAAATAAGTGCGAAAGATTTAATTGCTAAGCCTCTTATTATTTCAAGACAACAAGGCGTACAGAGGATGATAGCTAATATGCTGGATTTGGATGATGCAGATTTGAGTATAATTGGAAAATATAATTTGCTATATAATGCATCATTGATGGTCAAAGAAGGCGTTGGGCATGCAATATGTTTAGAAGGTATCATTAATACAAGTGAAACGAACTTGAAATTCATCCCATTTGAAGAACAAATCACATCAAGTTTAAGCTTAATATGGAAAAAAGAAAAATCACTATCAACACCAGCACAGTTGCTGTTGAATAAAGTGAGAGAAAACTTAAGATAATAAGAAAACGCTGGGACAGAAGGAGTGTCCCAGCGTTTATCATATTTGAAAGAAGTATATAGAGGGTGGGCTAATTATAGAGAGCGGCTCGAGTGTTGCAAGTGAGGTGCGACAAGCAACATAGAGCCGCCGTATATTGCAAGACAAGGCAAACAAGCAACATAGAGCGTCCATATATTGCAAGACTGTCCAAACAAGATAAATACACCCGCTCATTTTTCCAACTCCACGCCATCAGCCAATAAACAAAAGCAGTAGTGGACGTCACGGCCACTACTGCTTTTCCTTTTAATCGCTAAAGCAATTGCAATGGGTGATGAATTCCACCAACGTAACATCGCAGCATCATTAGCATTCTTAAAAAAAGTGACACCTATCATTGCGTCATTAGAAGATGTAGAACCTGAGAAACGTACAGAAGTATTACAATTCTTAGCTGATACAGATCAATTCTTCTTAAATATCGCGATGGCTACAGGTAAAGCGATGATGGACGCTGCTCGTCAAATCGAACACGGTACAGTTGTAACAGCAATGTGTCGTAACGGTGAGAACTTCGGCGTACGTATTGCAGGTATGGGTGACGAATGGTTCACAGCACCTGTTAACACACCTCAAGGTTTATATTTCACAGGTTACTCAGCAGATGATGCGAATACAGATATCGGTGACTCAGCGATTACTGAAACAATCGGTGTTGGTGGTATGGCAATGATCGCAGCACCAGCTGTTACAAGATTTGTTGGTACTGGTGGATTTGATGATGCATTACAAATTAGTAATGAAATGACTGAAATTTGTATTGGTGAGAACCCTAACTTTGCGATCCCAACATGGAACTTTAAAGGCGCATGTTTAGGTATCGATGCACGTAAAGTTGTAGAAACAGGCATTACACCTGTTATCAATACAGGTATTGCGCATAAGATTGCTGGTTACGGACAAATTGGTGCAGGTACAGTACATCCACCAATCGAATGTTTCGAAAAAGCGATCACAGCGTATGCTGAAAAGTTAGGATTTAACGCGTGATTCTTCAAGCAACTGCAATAGGACAGGATGCTAAGAAACATTTAGAACAACATAAACAATTTTATGTGCATAGCATATTTAATAAAGGTTTCAATATCGTCAATGAATCGAATGACCTTATCTTTATAGGTACAGATGAAAATGGAACATTTCCTTTTGGTATATTAGTCGATTCACAAACAAAGCAAAGTTTATTTAACGAAATCGAATTAAATCAACACATTATAGTGGGACCTACTGCTATCCAAATAAGTAAGACATGCCAACTCGTTTGGCATGTTCCAACTTTAAAGGCATCTGACTTTTCGGAAGAGACTGATATACAAAAGCTTAAAGAAAATATCGCATCTTATGACTTTGCCATGTATAAGCAAGGCGATTTTAACAAAGAGAAGATGCAATACGTATTAAACGCATTAGAATTTGGAAATGATGAACAAGTTGAGGACCAATACCGATATCTGATTGGTAGAGGACAAGGTTTAACACCGTCCGGAGATGATATGCTGACAGGTATTTTATTTATTCATTTTATCCATCCTTTTATTAACAATAATCATTTAGAACAATTAAACATATTACTGCAATCATCTCTAACCACACTTGTAGGCGAAACATTTTTAAAATGTGCTTTGCAAGGTCAATTTAGTTCAAAAATTTCTAACCTACAACATGATCCATCAATCGCGCGTCTAGACCAACTTTTAAAAGTTGGTTCTTCATCTGGAAGAGACACGTTATATGGCATGTATGTAGCATTAACATTAAGGAGTGAGACGTATGGGTAAGCGGGTTATACTTGCACTAGGTGGTAATGCGATATTACAACCTAATCAAGAAGCGTCATACGATAATCAATATAACAACGTGATGTCTGCTACACGTAAAATGGCAGAATTGAAAAAACAAGGACATAACATTGTGATTACACATGGTAACGGGCCACAAGTCGGGAATATTATCGCTCAAAACGAAGCGGCGAAAGATATTGTGAACCCGCTTCCAATTAACGCATGTAGTGCTGAATCTCAAGGATTTATCGGCTACATGATGGAAGAAGCTATTAAAAATCATTTAAACGATTTAGGTATTAGTAGTGATGTATTAACATTATTAACAATGGTAGAAGTAGACAAAGATGACCAAGCATTTAATAATCCAACTAAACCAATTGGTGTATGCTTCAGTGAAGAAGAAGCTAAAAGATTAGAAAAAGAACATGGCTTTGTCATGGTAGAAGATGCTGGTAGAGGTTACCGTCGTGTTGTACCTTCTCCAGAACCACTTGTTATTCATGGTGTAAACCAAATTAAGAAATTAATTAATCAAGCGATTGTGATTTCTTCAGGTGGCGGTGGTATACCTGTTTACCGTGATGAGCATGGTGATATTAAAGGTGTAGAAGCTGTTATCGATAAAGACCGTTCAGGTTTGAAACTAGCTCAACAAGTTGAAGCAGATACATTTATGATGTTAACAGACGTACCAAATGTGTGCGTGAACTTCGGTAAAGAAAACGAAGAAAAGCTTAAAACAATTTCAGTTGAAGAAGCTAAACAATACGTAGCAGAAGATCAATTTCCAGCAGGAAGTATGTTACCTAAGATAGAAGCGGCTATTCAATTTGCAGAATCAGGTAAAGAAGCTATTATTTGTTCATTAGATGATGCAATTGATGCATTGGAAGGAAAAGCAGGCACACGTATTTTATTAGATCCTTCAGTAAAACCAGTTTCTTGTTAATATGAAAGATTTGATTGTGTGTTAGACATGGTTGTTAGAAATTCTAACGTCCAAGAATGCAAAACAAGATCGTTAGCCGACATACTAAACTTTATAAACCGAAAATCATCCCCTTTGGCTAATGATCAAGTCACTCATTTTAGCAGCATTGCACTCAATCATATCTCTGATATACTATTAAAAAAGTCTGGGACAAAGTGTTGTTCTAGACTCTCATATTATATACACTTCAATATGAATGAACTATACTAATGTTGCGTTGATGGTTTTATAAGAAAAATTTTTAGAAATAAGGTGGTATAAGATGATTGAACCCTATAATACACATAGAATTCAAAAAAATTGGGGCATCATAATTGCGATTGTATTTATCGCATCTACGCTACGTGCACCACTAACATCAGTAGGTCCGGTAGTTGATGAAATTAAAGATGTTATGCAAATTAATAACAGTCTTGCTGGTTTTTTAACAACAATACCACTCATTATATTTGCAGTCGTTTCGCCATTAGTATCTAAAGTAACTAAACGTTTGACGATGTCTAATACAATTGTACTATCAACGATATTAGTAATTATTGCTTTGTACATACGTGTTGCAGGTGGTTTTAATTTATTTATTATTGGTACAGTTCTACTAGGCATTGCGATCGCATTTGGTAATGTTGTATTACCAAGTTATGTGAAATGGTATTTTCCATTACAAATTGGATTAGCAACAGGTATTTATAGTGGGACAATGAACTTTACTGCAGGATTAGGTGGAGGACTAAGTTTCCCAATGTCTCAATCTCCATTAGGGTTTAGACTGTCCCTTGCTTTTTGGATCGTGCTAGGGATTATCGCATTAATTTTATGGATTCCAAAAGCAAGTAAAGGCGCTAAACTAGAACGTCAAGATAAACTATCAGAAGCACAGAATCAACATACAAAATTGAACATTACGAAGTCTAAATTAGCATGGTTAGTAGCTTTAACAATGGGATTCCAATCAATGGTATTCTATACAGTTGTTGCTTGGGTGCCTTCTATATTAGTAGATAGAGGTCTAGATCCATCAACTGCAGGTTATTTACTCATGCTTAACCAATTTTCACAAGTGCCAATGACATTTACATTCCCGATTATTGCGTCTAAATTAAAAGACCAACGTATATTAGTTGTGATCATCACAATACTATTCTTAGTTGGATTTGGTTTATTCTTTACGCAATCATTAGTATTACTCGTAATCGGTATTATTATCGCAGGTTTAGGTATGGGTGCATGCTTTAGCTTATGTATGACATTCTTCTCTATACGTGCACGTACAAGTGACGGAAGTATCGCATTATCAGGATTCGGGCAATCTATTGGGTATTTAATAGCTGCCATTGGACCATTCTTTATTGGATATTTACACGATGCGACAGACAGTTGGATATCAGGCATCATCGCCTTAATCGTTATGTCTATTCTGTTCTTTATAGTAGGCTATCCAGCATCTAAAAATAGAGTCGTAGAAGATGAAACGATTTAAAAATCACAAAAAAGTCTGAGACAAAGTTACTGTCTCAGACTTTTTTGGATTGTAGCTAACTTATCATTCAAGAAATGCTAGATTTCATTTTGTTCATAATAGTCTAATAATGTCTTAATGGAGTCTGCGACATTAAGATGTTGCTGGCTGTCGTGTGATACTAAATATGTTGCGAAGATTGATAAGAATGTTAAGATGTTTTGTTTTTGAACACCGTAACCCATAATACCAATTCTCCATATTTGTCCTTGTAAATCTCCGAATGATCCGGCAATTTCTACGCCGTAGTTTTGTAATAAGCCGTTTCTAAAGGCATTATCATCGATGCCTTCTGGAATTTTAACGCAAATGACCATTTTCATCTCGTTAGATTCGTCACCGTAAATTTCTAATCCAAGTGCTTTTAGAGCTGTTTTTAAAGCTTCTTGGTGATAGCTATGTCTTTTGGCACGTGCTTCAATGCCCTCTGATAGTGCTAATTTTAATCCAGTATATAATGCATAAACAGATGTTGTAGATTCTGTGTGATGATTGAGGCGTTTAGGGCTCCAGTAGTCTTGTAACTGTGTTAAATCTAAGTAGTTGCTGCTAATGAAATGTTCTTTTTCGGTAGATTCATTAGAGCGAATACCTAATTCTACACGTTTGCGTTTATTAATTTCTTCGCTGAAACGCTCGTTAAACGTAATCGGTGTAATACCTGAAGGAATAGATAGACATTTTTGAGCGCCACCAACGACTGCGTCTAGTTCCCATTCATCTACAGGAATAACCATACCTTGATAAGTTGTGACAGCATCTACTACTGAAAAGATGCCTCTTTCTTTACAAGCACGTCCTAATTGATCGATAGGTTGCAATCTTCCTGTTGATGTTTCGCCATGTACAATCGCAAGAACTTTAGGTTTATATTCATCTAAAGCTTCAATAATTTCTGCTTGATCAAACACTTCGCCCATCGGTTTATGTATATTGTGGACGATTCCTCCTGCACGTGTTACGAGTTCAGTAAATAAATAACCAAATCGACCAATTACAGGTACGAGTACTTCATCACCAGGTTTTACGATATTTGATATAACGGCTTCTAAGCCAGCACGGCTAGTTCCATCAATTGGAAAAGCCCATTTATTTTTTGTTAAGATGACTGACGAATTAATGACATTGTTTCATTCATGATATTAACAAATTCAAAATCGAATTGACCGAGTATAGAATTCGACATTGCTTGAGAAACACGTGGATCTACACTTACAGGTCCAGGTGTCATAATTAATCGTTTGTTCACTTTTAAAGTATCCACATTGCTAACCTCTTTTTCTATAAATTTAGTCATTATACATTATATATTAGATTTTCATACAATTATTCGTCAAAAATGATGATTATTTTATTACTTTTTGTCAGAATATTACAAAAAATATGTGTAAAATAAGAGGCTGAAACAATATAGAATGTCTCAGCCTTTTTGACGTTATAGATTATATTATTGGTTATTGTTAATGTATGAATCTGGGTTGACTGAATATTCGTTACCAACGCCGCCTTTCATACGTTGGAAATGTAAATGAGGTGCAGTTGAGTTACCTGTACTACCAGACTCACCAATTTGTTGACCTGCAGTTACTGAATCACCTTTTTGAACATTTAATTTGTTCATGTGCATATACCATTGGTAATAATCACTATTTTTTTCTTTGATTGTTACTTGGTTACCACCACCGTAATTGCTCCAACCGCTTTGGATAACAGTTCCATCAGTTAGTGAATACACTGGTGTATTTTCTTTCATAGCATAATCGACACCATAGTGAGCACCGCCACCGTGATATTGACCATATTCTTGTAATTTAGTGTTCTTAGTTAACCAGTTTGAAGAAGCTTGTGCTTTACCTTCTGACTTTTGAGAGCTTGCACTTTCATTGTTATTTTCTTGCGTTGTTGTTGCTTCGTTGTCATTTAATTGTGCATCTTGTGATGTTGTATTATTTTGACTTTGGTTATAAGTTACATTGTTGTCTGAAGCTTGTGTATTTGAACTTGCATTAGTGTTATTAGTATTTTGTTTAGATGATACATCTGTTGAATCTACTTTATTATTTTGAATAGATGTCTTATTTGTTGATTTAGCGTTAGAATTTTCTACGTTGTAACCATGTTTTTGAATTGAATCGTGTGATTGACTTGGTGCATAACTTTGTCCACCTTTAACGAAATAATAATAGTGGTATGTACCGTTAGCATCGATTTCGTATGATTTATATTCATGGTTATCAAACATGGCCTGATTCCATTTACCGTCTAATGTATGATGATAATTCCCGTTATTATCAATTGTATAGTATGAACCATTTGCGTAACCTGTTGTACCTTGAATAGTTGATTGTGTTGCAACGTTTTGTTCTGCAGCATTTGCCTCATGATGAGCAACACCCATTGTAAGTAACCCTATAGTTGCGATAGAGCTTGTTAATAATTTCTTCATTATGTCTGAACCTTCCCTTTCCTATATGTCTGACATTAAATTATCATGACTTTTAATAAAAGAAAACAGTTGTAATTGTTTTGTTTGTTTAAGTTAATAACGTGTAATATTTGGATAATAGTATTACAGTTTTCGGAAAATTCATTTATAAGGAAGTCACTTTGTCCATGTTCTGATTGCTTCCATACTTTAAACCTTACCAAAAACATATTATTTATATAACGATGTATTTTATGATGAATAATATATCTAATTTCGTGATATCACAGTTCATGAAACGCAATTGAATGCCTTGCTTATGTTGTCATGATCAAAGAAATGTGATTAAACAAAACGACAAACAATGGTATGATTTAAAGAATACGTATAGAAGCATAAACTTTAGAAAAATATAGAAAGAAAGGCTATTCAATATGTTTATAACAGCATTAAAAAGAACGCCAATCGCAATAAGCGGATTGGCAATAGGCATCATGGCATTGAGTAATGTATTTTATCATATTAATTTTAAGACGCTCGGCCTATGTAGCTTTATTATTTCCTGTGCAATCATTTTATTATTTATCATGAAATGGATCATTTATCCTAGTATGTTTCTGAAAGAACTCAAAAATATCCATACATTTGCAATATCACCAACATTTCCTATGACATTGATGATACTTGCATCCATTATAAAACAGGAATATACCGTACAATCTCAGTTGTTAAACGTGCTATGGTATGCAGCCATTTTATTACATATAAGTTTGATTATTATTTTTATAAGTCGCTATGCATTTAGAAATTTTAAATCATGGCCAAACACAAGTTGGTTTGTGATGTTTGTCGGAACAGGGGTTATAAGTGAAACATCAACAGCATTTAATGAAACACTCGGACATGTATCAACAATCTTTGGAACGGTATGCCTAGTGGTGATTTTAGCGTATGTACTAATCAGCAAGTCGTGGCAAACATATAACCAAGAACAATTTCCGATGGTGATTATTATGAGTGCACCAGCAGCACTTTGTTTAAATGGTTATATCTTAAACAATACAACTTATTCAAATGTATATGTTATCGTCTTATTAATACTTTCCCAAGTGTTGTTTATATTTACATTAATATTCTTACCGAAAATACTACAAAGAGGCTTCAAAGTATCCTTTTCAGCAATGACGTTCCCATGGGTAACAACAGCCGCATCACTTTATAATGTCACTCAGCATAGTCATGCAAGTAGTAGCACCATCACATTCGGAACAATACTTTCTGTAATTGAAATCACATTGGCAGCAATTATCGTATGCTACGTGTTATATCAATATGTCGTATTCCTAACAACAAAAGACGTAGAGTATAGTTAGGATGTAGAAATATGGACCGATAATTCGCTCGTAATCCAGTATATACTTGGTTAAAAAGTTTATGTTTGACTATATAGTAACTATACACCTTACCATTATTTGAGTAAGGAGGATTTATCATGAAATTTAATAAATGGTTCTCGTTGATATTGGTTTCTAGTGCGTTATTTTTGATTGTTATAGATATGACTGTTTTATATACTGCTTTACCTACGATAACGTATGAGTTGGAAGCGAGTGCTTTTCAAAAATTATGGATTGTAAATGCGTATCCGTTAGTTGTTGCAGGGCTCTTACCTGGTTTAGGTACGTTGGGTGATAAAGTAGGACATAAGAATATGTTTTTATCTGGTTTAGTAATCTTTACTTTAGCATCAGTTGTGGCAGCTTTTTCTCCAACATCTGGCACTTTAATTATGGCTAGAGTTATATTGGCTATTGGTGCAGCAACAATGATGCCATCAACACTTGCTATTATTAAACAAGTCTTTGATGACAAAAAAGATAGAGCACTTGCGCTAGGTATTTGGTCTTCTATTGCATCAGCAGGTGCTGGTTTAGGACCTTTAATAGGTGGTTTATTATTAACTAAATTTTGGTGGGGTTCAGTATTTCTAATTAATGTTCCTATTACGATACTTGTTATTATCGTTGCTTTTATACAAATTCCTAATATTAAAGGAAACAAAGATAAAAAATGGGATATCACAAGTTCAATTCTCATTATGATAGGACTTATAGGGACGGTCTACGCTATTAAAGAAGTCACAAAAGAAAATCCTTCAATTGTACTGATTATACTGACATTAGTGATTGGATTATGGTCGTTGAAACTATTCATTAGTCGACAAAAACGTTTATTAAATCCTTTAATTAGTTTAGATATATTTAAAAATAAATACTTTTTATCAGGTGTGATAGCTGCATTTACATCAGCATCCATATTAATTGGCTTTGAAATGATTTTATCTCAAAGATTACAGTTAATTTTAAATCTAACACCTTTAAAAGCAGGGTTAGTCTTAATGTCGATGGCAGCAGCTGCTTTTATAGGAGCAATTGTACAAGGAAGTATCTTAACACGATTTGATAGCATCAAAATACTTATTTACAATTTAATCATTTCATTAATCGGAATTGTAGGATTCACAGCATTTCTACACAATGATTTATGGATTCAAATACTGTTCCTTAGCATTGCAGGATTAGGGTTAGGCGGTGCAATGACTGTAGCATCAAATGCAATCATGACAAACGTTGATGACGATAAAGCAGGTATGGCAGCTTCAGTAGAAGAAGTGTCATATGAACTCGGAGGGTCAATAGGAATAGCCGCACTTGGTGGCGTATTTTCATTTACTTATACTTATTTAATGGAACGCTCCATGTCGATAACAGAAATACCAGCAAAAGCAAAAGGCAGTTTTGAAGAAACGATGATCGTAGCAGAAAATTCAAATGGATTATTAAAAAATAAATTACTAGAATTAGGTACAAATGCATTTGATAATGCATATTTATTAATCCTAATCATAACAATCACAATCATTGCTGCAATTATCCTATTATTGTGGAGAATATTAGCAGAAACTGGTAAGAAAATAACATAAAAAAAAAGACTACTTATTTCTCGGAAAATAGAGGGATAAGTAGTCTTTTTTTAGGTGTTGAAGGGATTGATACCATGCTATAATTAGTACATAAAAATTAACGTGCTTATTGATTGCCTATATGTTCACCGTGCCTTATTAGATCGTGGTGAAAGAAGGTGATTATATGGGCTTAGATGTAAGTATGCAACTAGAGATATATTTAACATTCTAGATTACTTACACGGTAATACTTCCTATTACCATTTATTTATTGCTTAAAAAAGACAATAAAAAATAGCCGTTTATGCTCGAACATAAACGACTAATGAAATATAGCATAGACTATACGCCTTAATTTTTACACTCAGTGATCCTTCCAAAGTTGCTGATTGTTTTTTAATACTTAAATAATACCATGAGTGTATTTTGTTATCAAGAATAAAAGAGGGAACTCGTTGTGATTTGGCCAAACTCACCCCAACAACCCCTGTACAACAGCTACCATGTCATCATGTATAACGATGTTTGCTGTAGTGTCATAAGGTGTTTCGTTTTTGTTTATAATGACGAGGTTTTGTCCTTCGAAGTTTGAGATGAGTCCTGCTGCGGGTTGCACGAGTAAGGATGACCCGAGTACTACGAGTGTGTCTGCTTCTCTTATTTTGTTTAATGCATTGAATATTGTTTCTTGATCTAGCATTTCACCGTATAATACGATGTCTGGTCTAATGGTATGACCACATGATTCGCAATGGTGTAAATGGTTATCGATAACATAAGATTTAGTATATGTTTTTTGGCATTTTGTACAATAAAATCGGTTTATAGTGCCGTGCAATTCATCTGTATTTAGACTGCCGGCATTACTATGAAGACCATCGATATTCTGTGTGATGACACCGAGTGAACGATGGTCTTTTTCGAGTTGGGCTATCCATTGATGTACGATATTAGGTTGTTTATCTGTGAAAAGTAAATATTGAAAGCAAAAGTCCATAAATCCTTTTGGGTCACTTTGTAAATAATCAGTACTTAATAAATATTCTGGGGAATAGCCATTCTCTGAGATTTGATCATATAATCCACCGAGTGAACGGAAGTCGGGTATACCACTAGCAACCGAAATACCTGCTCCCGTAAAAAATGTAATATTTTGAGATGAATCAATGATGTTTTTAAGTTGTTGAATTTGTGTATTCACGTTAATCACTCCGGTTATAATGAATTACTTTTCTAAGTATTTAGGGAAGAATTCTGTATATAAATCAATAAATTTAAGATATGCATCTTTGGATACATGTTCATCTACTTGATGCGCTTGGTCTACTGTACCAGGTCCATACATTATAAATGAGAAGTTCTCATCTTTAGAAACTAATAAATCAGATGCATCTGTAACACCTGGTGATGCTTCAGTTGGAAGTGTAGTGTTTAAATGTTTTTCGCCCATTTTTACAGCTAACTCGATTAATGAATTTTGGCCAGTTGTGTAAACGGGTGGTCTAGACATATACGTATCAATTTCAATATCATTAACAGATCGCATACTTACTATATCACCTAAAATGTCTACTTTCTCTTGATCAGTAAATATACTCATAATCAAAACTCCATTTCTATATAGTTTTTATCTCAATTACTATTATATAGTTGAAATCTTGTACTTTGAAATTAAACACATTGCGGAGATGGAGAGATGAGAGTGAAAGGCTGGATGCAATGCTTGAAAATGTTCAAAGTCGTGAGTTAAAGGAGCAGTAAACTCACGAGATCGTGAAACATGTGAGTTAAAGGATTAATAAACTCACATCTTTCCCAAATATAAACATCTAGTCAAACGGCACTGCATCCTTACTAAGGGAGCTCAATAAAAACACTATTTTCTAGGCTGCTAATCCCCTATATTCTATAGGGGATAAGTAGCCTAGTTTTTGTTGAATTCTAACTTTATTATAGTTTTCAATGTAATTTTCGACAATATCTATTAC
>NZ_JAJNHJ010000044.1:0-18498 GCF_022386965.1 Mammaliicoccus sp. B-M6 | reverse complement strand
CTTTCAACTTAAATTCATCACTATATTTTGTCATATTAAAACACCCCTAAAGTTAGTTTTTTTACTCTAACTTTAGGGGTGCAGTACCATCCTGGGGTTAGTGCAGAATTTCTACGGGGTTTTTCTATGACTTAATCTATTTTAGATAATGTAACGGATGATGTTCTATTTCTTAAGTCTACTTCGATTTCTTCAAGGCTTCTGCCTCTTGTTTCTGGTAAGTATTTGATGACAAATATCATTGCGAGTATACCGATGACTGCAAAGATTAGAAATACTTGTTCGATTCCCATAACTGATGTGAGTAGTGGGAAGAATTGTGCGACTAATAAACTACCTATTGATAATGATAATGTTGCGATACCTGTTGCTGCGCCTCTTGCTCTCATTGGGAATAGTTCTGGTAACATGATCCATAAGATTGGTCCCCAAGTGAATGCGAAGAAGACAATGAACAATGTTAAACATGCGACAATAATCCATGCACCGACTGTTGAGTGTAATCCGATTGTCCATACGAGTGTCGCCATAATAAGTAATGAACAAACCATACCGATATTACCTGTAATGAGTAGTTTTTTACGGTCAATTTTATCCATTATATATATTGCAAATATCGTTACAATTACATTGACTGATCCGATGCCGACTGTTCCAAGAATAGCTGTTGCATCTCCTAAACCTGCTTTACTAAAGATTGTTGGTGCATAGTAAATGATGGCATTAATGCCGATGATTTGTTGGAGTAGTGCAAATATACAGCCAATAACAAGTACGGGTCTTAGCCAAACGGATTTTAAGACTGTCCATGTACTTTCTGATATATGAATAATTTCTTTCATTTCATCAATTTCTTTATCAATTTCTGATTGTTTTCTTGTAATTGCCATAACTTTTCTAGCGGCTTTTTCACTTTTATGTTCAAGTAACCATCTAGGGCTTTCTGGCATAAAGTAAACACCGATCATTAAGATGACAGAAGGTACAACTGCTAATCCAACCATCCATCTCCAAGCTTCCATATCTGCGAACGCATAGTTGACTAAATATGAAGCAAGAATACCTATTGTGATCATCAGTTGGTTTAATGAACTTAAAGAACCTCTCGTGTCAGTAGGTGCCATTTCAGATAAATAGACTGGCACGATCGCTGTAGAACCACCAACTGCTAACCCGATTATAAATCTACCTAAGACTAAGATAACCATTGATTGTGCTAATGATAGAATTAATGCGCCGACGATAAAGACAATCGCAATAACAAATACGAGCTTTCTTCGACCAAGTTTATCCGATAGTGGTCCACTGAATCCTGAGCCGAATATTGCACCAACTAACATTGAACTCACGACCAAACCTTCAGTGAAACTTGTGAGTGGTATATCATTTTTTATAAAAAGCAACGCGCCAGATATAACACCCGTGTCATATCCGTAAAGCAATCCACCTAAAGCACCTAGGAAGAAAATTAACTTAGTTCTATAATTGCTTGCTTCCATTTTATTACCCCCATGTAATTTGAATAACGCCATCAGAAACTTTAGTTAAAATAAAAGTTTGGAACTCGTTGATGATATTTAATTATTTAAGATAACTAAAAAAGTTGTAATTACTCTTTGAATCTGATTTAATTATTAATGTAAGCCTTTTCAAATAGAAAATCAAGTAATATATGAATAAAAATATTTATTTTAGTTATTTTGAATTACTTAAAGTTAAGGAGGGGTGTCGTGAAGCAGTCATCTCGGATCAATATTAATTTAATGAAAGATTATAATAAGCAACTTGTATTAAGGACGATTCAAAAGTATGGACCAATCTCTAGAGTAGAAATTGCGAATAGAATTGACTTATCAAGACCTTCTGTTTCAGAAATTGTTTCAATATTAATTGATGAACAATGGATAGAAGAGAAGGCAATGGAAAGAAAAGTTAGAGGCAGACAACCGATACCACTTGATATTAATAAAGAGAAGAAAGTGATGATTGGATTAGAAATTGGTGCATATAGAACGAGTATTATTGTCAGCAATTTGAGAGCAGAAATCTTATTTGAGAAACAAATAGAAATGGATTTACAAAAAGATCCGAATGACATGATTGTTTATTTAGGACAAGAAATTCGTTTAATTGCAGAAGAATATTCAGCCCAACAAATTGAAGTGCTTGGTATTGGAGTAGGCATGCACGGATTGGTCGATACTCAAAATGGTACAAATATCTTTGCACCAAACTTAGGATGGAGAAATATCGAAATTAAATCGATATTAGAATCTGAAACAGACTTGATGGTCTTAATTGATAATGATTGTAATAGTGCAGCACTTGCGGAAATGTGGTTTGGCCAAGGTAAAGAAGAAACAAACTTTATATCGGTCATCGTAGACTATGGTGTTGGAGCAAGTATTATCAATAATGGATCGATTTTAAGAGGCAATCATCATATTACAGGTCAAATTGGACATGTCACGATAGATCCAGACGGTCCATTATGTTCTTGTGGTAACTATGGCTGTTTAGAAACGTTGACTTCAGAAACAGCAATTTTAAAAATGATTAAGCGTCAATTAAAAATTGGTCGTAAAAGCCAAATATTAAATATACAGTCTGAAATTGATGATTTAAATATTGAAGATTTTTATGAGGCAGTGAATCAAGGCGATGAATTATGTGTCCAAATTGCTAAAGAAGTTGGTAGGAATCTTGGTTTAGGCTTTGCAATATTGATCAATTTATTTGGACCAAAATTTATTGTATTAGGTGGTAGTTTAACAAATATTAGTCATCTCTTACTACCAGAAATTAAAGCAATCATTCGGTTAAAAGTAATGGGGGAAGATGCGAAAGAGACACCAATTGTAACTTCTGCTTTAGGGGACGATTTATATACGATTGGTGCAGCATCTTTAATTGTCGAAGAAATATTCTCATTACCAAAACCAAATAAATGAATATAAGGAGGAATTATTAATGAGTGAATTAAATGAACAAGTCATTATTGTAACTGGCGCAGGAAAAGGTATCGGTAAAGGTATTGCAAAACAACTTGGCAGTAAAGGCGCAAAGATTGTCGTTGCTACAATCGATCCAGAGTTTGGTAAAGAAACAGTAGCAGAAATAATCGATAACGGTGGCGATGCATACTTTGTTGAAACAGATGTATCTAAAGAAGAAAGTATTATTAATATGGTTAACGAAACAGTGAATCATTATGGGAAAATCAACACACTCGTTAATAATGCAGGTATCACAGTGTTTAAATCAATTGAAGAAGCAACAGTTGAAGATTGGGATTCTATTATCAATATTGATTTGAGAGGAACATTCTTATGTTCGAAACATGTCATCCCTGAAATGAAAAAACAAGGTGGCGGTTCAATTATCAATATTTCTTCAAACCATTCAATCGCGACTTTACCAGATACTGATATGTATGCTGCCGCTAAAGGTGGCGTTAATGCGATGACAAGAGGTATGGCATTAAGTTTAGGTAAATACAATATTCGTGTAAATGCGATATGTCCAGGATTTACGAACACATCACATTTAAAAAATTGGTTTGATTCAATGGAAAACGAAGATGAAGTGAGACAAGGCGTCTTAGATTTACACGCGACATCAAGAATTAATGAACCAGAAGATATTGGTAAATTAGCGCAATATTTAGCATCTGATGATTCTGAAATGATGACAGGTGAACACTTAGTCATTGATGGTGGTTTATCTGCACGGTTATACAACGCAGACGGCTATTAAGTTATAAGGAGGGTCATGAAGATGGATGTATTGTCTATTGGAGAAACAATGGTTGTGTTTGCACCTAAAGAAGTAGGACCAATGCGTTATGCTCAAGACTTTTCAACGCATATAGCTGGGGCTGAAACAAATACGCTAATTGGGTTAGAAAAGCTTGGCGTTAAAACTGGTTGGATCAGTCAATTAGGAAATGATGAATTAGGGCAGAAGATTTTAAATTTTGTTCGTGGTGAAGGTATTAATGTAGATTCTGTAAAATTAATATCTGAGGCGCCAACTGGCATTTTTCTTAAAGAGAAATTTCGACAAGATCAAACACGTGTTCATTATTATAGAAAAGGTTCAGCAGCTAGTCTAATGTCTGAAGCAAATATAGATGAAAGTTATGTCGCTCAATTTAAATATTTATATGTAACAGGTATTACGCCTGCTTTAAGTGCATCTTGTAAACAAACAATATTTAAACTCATTTCGACAGCAAAATCATTAGGATTACAAGTTGTTTTCGATCCAAACTTAAGACTCAAATTATGGTCTGAAGATGAAGCGAAAGAAACATTAAAACAATTAATCGCTTTAAGTGATATTGTGTTGCCAGGAACGAGTGAAGGGGCATTTTTATTCAATACACAATCTGAAGAAGAAATCGCCCAAGAAATTATTAATTTAGGTGCATCAACAGTAGTTGTTAAATTAGGAAGTAAAGGTGCTTACTATGTACATAACGATATTTCAGGTTATGCAAAAGCTTCAAAAGAAATAGAAGTCGTTGATCCTGTTGGTGCTGGAGATGGCTTTGCGGCAGGTTTAATCGCAGGTATTATCGAAGGATTGTCCATTCATGAAGCGACTGAACAGGCTTGTAATGCAGGTGCACTCGTGACAACAGTTAAAGGTGATGTTGAAGGCTTACCAACTAAAGAAGAAATTGAACAGATGAAACATACAGGTCATGTAGATGATGTGATTAGATAAGGAGGCGTCTAAAATAGATACATTACAAATAATCAAAGAAACTAAATTAATCGCAATTTTACGAAATGCAAAACCCAATGATATTTTACCAATCGTAGAAACGTTATATAAAGCAGGTATTCGTGCGATTGAGGTTACGATGAATTCACCTAAAGCGTTAGAATCTATTGAACTGATCTCTAATGAAATGAAGGATAAAGTTGTAGTCGGAGCAGGTACAGTCTTAGATTCAGAATCGGCAAGGTTAGCTATTTTAAGTGGTGCAACATTTATATTGTCGCCAACGGTAGATAAAGATACGATTCGCATGAGCAAAAAATATGGTGCCGTAAGTATACCAGGTGCTATGACACCAACAGAAATTTTAGAAGCTTATGAATACGGTGGAGATATTATTAAAGTCTTTCCAACAACAAGTTTAGGTCCTGAATATATTAAAGATTTACAAGGTCCATTACCGCATATACCACTTTTACCAACAGGTGGTGTGAGTATAGACAATGTTACTGACTTTATTGAAGCGGGAGCTGTTGGAGTTGGTTTAGGAAGTGCTTTAGTAAATACGAAAGTAGAAACGAATAAAGCGTATTTTGAAGAACTAGAACAAAAAGCACAAGCATTTTATAACAAAGTACATTAAAGAGGAGTGCTAACATGAAGATTGTAGACTATGAGTTGTTTCAAGTACCACCGCGTTGGTTGTTTCTAAAAATTACGACGGATGAAGGTATCGTCGGATGGGGCGAACCTGTAATTGAAGGTAAAGCTCAAACTGTTGGTGCAGCAGTTGATGAATTTATGCAACAGTTGATTGGCAAGAATCCCTTAAATATTGAAGATCACTGGAATATGATGTATAGAAGTAGCTTTTATAGAGGTGGTCCAATTTTAATGAGTGCCATTTCAGGTATAGACCAAGCATTGTGGGATATTAAAGGTAAATATTATAACGCACCTGTTCATGAATTATTAGGAGGGGCATGTAGAGAATCTATGAAAGTATATTCATGGATTGGTGGTGACAGACCTCAAGATACTGCGAACGCTGCTAAAAAAGCTCTTGAAAATGGTTTTGAAGCAATCAAAATGAATGCAACTGAAGAATTACAGTATATAGATAGTTATGACAAGATAGAAAGTGTTGTTCAACGTGTAGCTGGCATTAGAGAAGCAGCTGGCAATCAATTAGGTATTGGAATTGATTTTCACGGGCGTGTTCATAAACCAATGGCTAAAGTCTTAGCGAAAGAATTAGAGCCATACAATCCAATGTTTATAGAAGAACCTGTGTTAAGTGAAAATATAGAAGCGGTTAGAGAAATTAGTCAAACGACAACTATTCCTATAGCACTTGGGGAAAGACTATTTTCAAGATGGGATTTCAAACCTATTTTAGAAAGTGGATTTGTCGATATCATTCAACCTGATTTATC
Source organism: Mammaliicoccus sp. B-M6 (assembly GCF_022386965.1). Taxonomy (NCBI): domain Bacteria; kingdom Bacillati; phylum Bacillota; class Bacilli; order Caryophanales; family Staphylococcaceae; genus Mammaliicoccus; species Mammaliicoccus sp. B-M6. Next base: position 12,334 of record NZ_JAJNHJ010000044.1, on the reverse strand, counting down.
ACATGCTGGTGGTATAACAGAATGTAAAAAAATTATTTCTATGGCAGAAGCTTATGATGTAGGTGCTGCACCTCATTGTCCTCTTGGACCTATCGCTTTAGCATCATGTCTACAAGTAGATGCAACTTGTCACAATGCTTTTATTCAAGAACAAAGCTTAGGCATTCATTACAATAAAGACAGTGATATTCTAGATTATATTACGAACAAAGAAGTATTTGAATTTAAAGATGGATATGTAGATATTCCTAAAAAGCCTGGCCTTGGTGTAGAAATAGATGAAGCACATGTCAGAAAAATGGCGGAAGTCGGGCATGATTGGCATAACCCAGTTTGGAGACACAAAGATGGCAGCATTGCAGAATGGTAAATATAACGTATGTTTATAACATGATTAAAGGCTGAGACAATGACGTCTCAGCCTTTAATTGATTTCTCTATATTCATAAACTTGAAGTGGGTTGAACTTTATTAAATAATGATCATACCATGTGCTTAATCCATATTTTTGTTTGTAATGTTCTAAAGCTTCATCTATATAACCTTCAGATACGTCTAAATAATTACTCAGTTCAAATTTATTATGGACACCTGATTGATATGCTTGCACAATACTTTTTAGAGGTATAATTTTTTCAAATCCTAATCTTCTTGCTTTATGCTCAAATTTCCATTTCCATAATTCACTTGTATCGAGAATATCTCCATAAGATATATCATGATGGGCTAACTCTTCTCCTAGCACTTCTAGCTTTTCTTTGTTAGATAAATCATCTTTCAATAAAATTAATCCATCTACATATAAACCTTTCAGTTGATTCGGAAGGTTACTTGTTTCTTTAATCACGATGTGTTCATTATTGATAAGTGTTTTTTCATATCTATTCAAATTATCCCCACCATATTATCCGTTTAATAAATCATTTGTTTTGATGCTTTAGAAAATCAACATATTCTAATACTTTCTTCAATTCTTCTTCTGTTAATTCTCCATCTAAATGTGCGGCAATCGTTTCTGCAGTAGAGTTATAAGTTTGTTTAGCTTCCCCGTCTAAAATATAACTGACACTTACGTCAAATAACTTTGCCATTTCTTCTATTTTCTTCATCTTTGGTGCTTTTCTTCCTGTTTCCCAATATGAAATGGATTGTTTTGAAACTTGTAACGCATCTGCTAATTTTTGTTGCGTCCATCCATTTTTAGTTCTTAATAAACTTATTTGTTCAGAGAGTTTATTTTGAGACACCATAAGTTTCCCGCTCCTTATATGATTGATACTATTATTATAACCTATAGTTATATTTTATCAATAATTTTGCAGAAAAATATAACTAAAAGTTATTGACGTCAACCAAAAGTTATATTATAGTGTAACCAAGGAGGTGATACACATGGTTAAAATGAACTTCAAAACAGATAAAGTAAATTTGAATTATTCCGAAGAAGATAACAGAATCCCAATTGATCTAGACAAAGTTAAACAATTTATTGCAATGATAGGTGGGTTCTTAGGTGCACTATATTTAGCATTGAATGCATCTGGTATTTCGGTAGAATGGTTGAATCCTCAAAAGTTAAATGCGTGGATGAACGTATTAAACACAGGTATACCTATTGTATTTGTGCTTTATGGTATTTGGAAAAATACATTCATTTTTACAAATCAATCACGTGAACAAGAAAAGTTCTTAAAAGAATCTGGTAAAAAATAAAAATAAGAAAGGATGATTGAATGTTAACAGCTATAACTTATTTAACTAAAAAAGGATGGGAAATTTCATCTGACCCAAGAACGTACGATCAATATCCGAAAAACTATGGATATAGAAATTACAGAGAAGATGGAATAAATTATGATGCCTATTGTAGTGGTTATCATAGAGCATTTGATGTCTATAGTAATGAAACGAATCAAATTCCAGCTGTTACTAGTGGAACAGTTATATTAAGTGAACCATTTGGTAATTTCGGAGGGACAATTGAAATTAGAGATAGTAATGGCAATGATTGGATATACGGTCATATGCAAAGAGATACATTACAATTTTCTAAAGGTGATAAAGTCATACAAGGTGACATCATTGGATTACAAGGCAATAGTAATTATGACAATAACCCGATGAGTGAACATTTGCATATTCAATTACGTCAAAAAGGTGAAGACATTTCTAAAGAAGTAACAAGAGTGTGCAGTGGTATGCCAATTGAAAATTATGACATATCCAAACTTAATCAAAAATTAGACAAATCTAACAATAAAGGAGCCGTTAAAATGAGTAGAAAAATTATGATTGTAGCAGGGCATGGATATAATGATCCAGGCGCAGTAGGAAATGGAACAAATGAAAGAGATTTTATTAGAGCGAATATTGTAGACAGAGTAGCAAATTATTTAAAACAAGCAGGTCATACAGTTGGAATATATGGTAAAGACCAAGATATGTATCAAGATACAGCATACGGCGAACAAGTCGGAAATAAAACAGATTACGGATTATATTGGGTTAAATCACAAGGTTATGAAATTGTAGTAGAATTTCATTTAGATTCAGCAGCCGCATCAGCTACAGGAGGTCATGTTATTATTCCAAGTGGATTAGCAGCAGACAGTATTGATACAGCATTACAAACAGCTGTGAAAAAACATGTAGGTACTGTTAGAGGCATTACAGAAAGAAGTGACCTATTACATTGTAACGTTGCTAAAGCAGAATATATCAATTACCGATTAGTAGAATTAGGATTTATTACCTCAACAAAAGATATGAATTACATTAAAAATAATTTAAATGCATATACAAAATCACTAGCAGAAGCCATTAACGGCGGTGCCCTCAATACGAAGCCAACAACATATACAGTCGTAGCAGGAGATACACTATGGAGTATCAATCAAAAAACAGGCGTTACCGTAGCAACATTAAAGAAATTGAACGGATTAACATCAGATGTCATACAAATCGGACAAGTATTGAAATTAAAATAGGAGACAAAATATTGAATAAAAACGCAGAAAAAAATACCTTAACCATAAAAATTATACAATGACGGCCATCATTAAATAATATTATGTAAGGTATCCGAATAAATTAAATATACCACAAAACCCTCGCTATCAACAAACAAATAGCGAGGGTTTTAAATGTAAAAAACTGTATAAAAAGTAATTGACAGAATATTATGAATTAAATATATTATTCTTAAGACGTATTGAATTTAATTATTTCATTCAAATTACGCTCTATCGTGATACTTATTACTGGTATAAATATTGTTTGTTGAAAGATGCAAGAAGAGGTGAGACTCAATAATGAAAAAATTAATTTATACATTAATAGCAATCATTATGGTCATTTGTATAATTTTATTTACGATGAAAAATATTGATGAAAAAATAGATGTAATTAATCTATTGGTTAAAAGAGGTTGGAGTTATGCTGTAGTCCCAAGTACTAATGATGCAGAACATCTAAGTAAACAAGAAATAATAGATATCCAAGATTATAAAGATATAGAATCTTATGATGAAAATGGTCATAAAAATAACTACTTATTGGACTTTAAAGGATATAGTCCTTCTGAAAAATATGTAAAAATTGATCACAAAGGTAAGTGGGTATATTTTATAGAATATATCAGTAAATCAGAGTATGAAAAGGTGACTAAACAATAAATCATATAAATGCATTAAGATAAGAAGCTACTATATAATATTTTTGGAATACAATATTTAAAACGGCAAGGACATTATAGTTTGTCATAGCCGTTATTTTTTATGAGTTGAAAAGTATGGTGGATTTAGTAACAAAATTCTGTGGAAGTGTAACTAAGGGGGTCTATAGTAACAAAATTCTGTGGAAGTGTAACTAAGGGGGGCTATAGTAACAAAATTCTGTGGAAGTGTAACTAAGGAGGCCTATAGTAACAAAAGTCGAGCGAAGTGTAACGAGCGACATAAGATTCTTTACTGCTCATTCATAGTTTTACATAATTTTAATCTAACAAACTGAACTATAAATACTCTGTGTGGTATGATGAGTATGGTGATGAGATATGATAAAAATTGGCCTAACTGGATGGGGAGATCATGATTCTTTATATGAAGACCTGTCTAATAAAAAAGATAAGTTAAAAGAATATGCTGCTCATTTTCCTATTGTGGAATTAGATGCAACTTATTATGCGATTCAACCGCAACGAAATATTGAAAAATGGATTCGGGAAACGCCTAATAATTTCAAGTTTGTTGTTAAGATTCATCAGGCGTTAACAGGTCATGCTGAGGTAACTGATTTTGCTGAGGACAAAATGACATTATTTAATTTATTTAAGGATTCGATGGCACCGTTGAAAGCATCAGGAAAGTTAGCGATGATTCTCGTACAGTTTCCACCTTGGTTTGATTTACAGCCTCAAAATATTAATTATTTACGTTATGTACGTGAGCAATTAAAAGATTTTGATGTTTGTATCGAATTCCGTAATCGTACTTGGTTTAAAGAAGATGTTAAAGAGTATACGTTGGAATTTTTAACCGAAATGAAATTTATTCACAGTGTTTGTGATGAACCGCAGAGTGGAGAAGGGTCTATACCACTTATTAATCGTATTACGCATGATGTTGCTTTCGTCCGTTATCATGGTAGAAATGTAAACGGATGGACGAAGAAAGATATGACAGATCAAGAGTGGCGTGATGTCAGATATTTATATGATTATAATGAAGCAGAACTTAAAGAGTTAGCTGATAAAGTTAAAATTTTAGAGCATAAAGCGAAAGATGTTTATGTAGTATTTAATAATAATTCTGGTGGACATGCTGTACAAAATGCCAAAACTTACCAAAAGTTATTAGATATAGAATACGAAGGTTTAGCGCCTAAGCAACTTAAATTATTTTAGAGGTGACAGGTATGGCATATTTAGTGTTAATTATTATAGGTGTATCGTCTGCAATATTAGGGGCGTTAGTTGGAATTGGTGGCGGAATTATTATTGTTCCGTCACTCGTATACTTTGGTATAGACCATCAATTATTGGCTGGTATGACACCACAAAGAGCGATTGGTACATCATCCGTTATATTAATTACAACGGGTTTAACAGCAACATTAGGCTATTTGAAAACGAAGCAAGTTGATGTAAAAAATGGATTAATATTCTTAGTTGGTATTATTCCAGGTGCTTTACTTGGTGCATATTTAAGTAAGTATTTTACTTTAGATTCATTTAATTTGTACTTTGGTATTTTCTTAATCTTTATTTCTATCGTATTAATGATACGTAATCATGTGAAACCAATAAAGTATTTCCAACAAGAAAAGTATTTAAAATCATTTACAGATAGATACGGTGAACATCATAAATACGGTGTACCACCGTTTGTTGCTATTGTTTCATCATTTATTGTTGGTATAACGACTGGTTTATTCGGTATCGGTGGTGGTGCACTGATGACACCATTGATGATTATTGTATTTAGATTCCCACCACACGTTGCTGTTGGTACAAGTATGATGATGATATTCTTCTCAAGTTTATCAAGTTCTGTCAGCCACATTGTACAAGGTAATGTACTTTGGGTACATGCGATTGTATTGATTATTTCAAGTTACTTTGGTGCAAAAATTGGTGTGAGAATAAATAGTAGAATGAAGTCAGATACTGTCGTTTTAATTTTAAGATTTACAATGTTAATCTTAGGTATATATTTGATTATAAAAAGTGTTTTATAAGGAGTTGGATTTGTGAAGCTCACGATATTTCATACAAATGATATACACAGTCATTTAAATACATATGCCAAAATATCTCAGTATATTAAAGATGAAAGAAGTCGTTGTCAGCATGATACACTATATATTGATATAGGTGATCATATAGATTTATTTCATCCTTTAACAGAAGCATCACAAGGTAGAGAAAATGTTAATATTTTAAATGACAGTCACGTAGATGTTGTAACAATAGGTAATAATGAAGGTATGACAATATCTCATGATGCCTTGAACCACTTATATGATGAAGCTCAGTTCGATGTTACTTGTTGTAATTTATTTGATTTAGAAGGCAATTTACCAAATCATATAACTTCTCATGTTGTTAAAGATATTAATGGTATTAAAGTATGTATGATTGGTTTGACAGCACCTTTTAATCATATTTATGAAAGACTTGATTGGAAAGTAACGTCACCATTACTTGCGCTAAAGAATGAAATCGAACAACTGGAAGAGTCGTATGATGTACTGCTCGTATTAAGTCATGTCGGCATCTTCTTTGATGAGCAAATTTGCAAAGAATGTCCGGAAGTAGACGTTATCTTCGGTGCACATACACATCATTACTTTGAGAATGGCGAAGAACAAAATGGTGTGTTGATGGCTGCAGCTGGTAAATATGGGCATTATGTTGGTAAAGTAGATTTAGTTATTGAAAATCAAAAAGTTATTCATAAAGAAGCGGAAATTATTAATTCTGATTTAATTGAAGAAATACCAAATGATTATGAAGAAAAAGGTAAGGCATTATTAAATAAACCGATTCTTAAAAGTCATTTTTCATTACCACGTCGTCTTAACAGTGCAAGTTATACAACGGATTTATTATGCGAAAGTGTATTAGAATTTACAGGAGCAGACTGTGCAATTATTAATGCAGGTCTTATCGTTAAAGGTAAGACAGGCAATGAGTTAACAGAATACGATATTCATCAAATGTTACCGCATCCTATAAACACTGTTTCTGTAGATTTAAGAGGTCTAGAACTTAAACAAATTATCTATAAAGCGATGGAACAGTCCTATATGGATGAAGTAGCATTTGGATTTGGCTTTAGAGGGGATATTTTCGGAGGATATGTATTTAAGAATATCGGCTATATTGAGTCTACAGGTCAATGTTTTGTGAATGGTAAAGAAATAGAAGATCACGAACAATATAAGCTCGGTACAATTGATATGTACACATTCGGAAGATACTTCCCAATATTGAAAGATATGAATATAAATTATATTATGCCAGAGTTTTTAAGAAATATTTTTGAACAAAAGTTATTACAACATGAAAAGAAAGTGTAATGAGCATTTAAATTTATACATATATTCGTTATAATATATAAAGATGAAAATTAATAATAGAAGGGTGTTCACGTATATGGCTACTAAAAATGAAGAAATATTACGTAAACCAGACTGGTTAAAAATAAAATTAAACACGAATAAGAATTACACAGGCTTGAAGAAAATGATGCGTGAGAAGAATCTTCATACAGTTTGTGAAGAAGCTAAATGTCCAAACATTCACGAATGTTGGGGAGAAAGACGTACGGCTACATTTATGATTTTAGGTGCAGTTTGTACGAGAGCATGTCGTTTCTGTGCAGTTAAAACAGGTCTTCCAAATGAGTTAGATCTAGATGAACCACAACGTGTAGCAGAATCAGTTCAACTTATGAACTTAAAACACGTAGTAATTACAGCTGTAGCAAGAGATGACTTGAAAGATGCTGGTTCTAACGTTTATGCAGAAACAGTACGTAAAGTAAGAGAGTTAAATCCATATACAACGATTGAAATTTTACCATCAGATATGGGTGGTAGTTATGAAGCATTAGAAACATTAATGGCTTCTAAACCAGATATTTTAAACCACAATATCGAAACAGTTAGACGCTTAACACCAAGAGTTAGAGCACGTGCAAAATACGACCGTACATTAGAATTTTTAAGAAGATCTAAAGAAATGTACCCAGATATTCCTACAAAATCTAGCTTAATGGTTGGACTTGGTGAAACAGTTGAAGAAATTTATGAAACAATGGATGATTTACGTGCAAACGGCGTAGATATTATGACAATCGGTCAATATTTACAACCATCACGTAAACATTTAAATGTTCAAAAATACTACACACCTTTAGAATTTGGTAAATTAAGAAAAGTAGCGATGGAAAAAGGCTTTAAACATTGCCAAGCTGGTCCAATGGTACGTAGTTCTTATCACGCAGATGAACAAGTTAATGAAGCTGCTAAACAAAAACATATTCTAGGTGAACAAGCACTTAATAACTAATAAGGTGATTGAATGTTAACTAAAATAGAAAATAACTATTTTGAAGTGATTAAAGATGATCAGAAATCTTTCAATGAAGAACAATTTACATCACGTTATTCTGAAATTCTAGATAAATATGATTTTATTGTTGGTGACTTTGGTTACGAGCAACTTCGTTTAAAAGGCTTTTATCATGATTCTAATAAAAAAAGTGATGCAAATAAGCGATTCTCTGCCATTCAAGATTATATATTAGAATATTGTAATTTTGGATGTAAATATTTTGTGTTGAGACGATTATCTAAATCTGAGATATCTAAATTAACAGCAGAAGAAGCAACTTTCATAGACGAAGAACATAAATTAGAAGATGTTAAAATAGAGCCAACAATTCAGCAAAACACTAAACAAGAACAACAAAACAAACAACAAGAAGCTGAAACAGTAGAAATAGAAGAAGACGTAATTGAAGAACAACCTACATCTAAAAATACTTTAAAAGATTATTTATAAACGAAAGAGCCCGGAAAATTCCGGGCTCTTTTTTATTGAGCTATAGCGAGAGTTGTGAATATTTTTGTATGAAGTTGTTTGTATAATTTAGGTGCGTTAGTTACAAAAGTCGGTCGAAGTGTTACTAAGGAGTGCCTTATTTACAAAACTACTGAGAAGTGTCATTACTGGACTTCTTATTTGCACTTTCGGCCAGACCTGCTAATAACGGCATCAGTATTTGCACTTTGGGCCAAACTTGCTAATAACGGCACCAGTATTAGCACTTTCGACTAAACTTGCTAATAACGGCATCAGTATTAGCACTTTCGACTAAACTTGCTAATAACGGCACCAGTATTAGCACTTTCAACCAAACTTGCTAATAACGCTCACACTAAAAAAATACAAACTTAATTCAAATCTATATATCTATAACATCATGTAAATATTCTGTTACTTCTTCGCCTTCTTCTTCTGTTAAACCGAGGATGTGACTAATATAGCCTTCTTCTTCTAAGTCATCTTTACCAATAATACCAAATGTATTGTTTTGGGTATTGAGTACCATTGTTTTTCCATAATGTCTATCTGTATAAATCAGTGTTAAGTCATAGCGACTGTGTTCACCGACAAATCCTACAAATTGTATTTTCGCTTCATCTTGCTCATCATATAAGAACATATCTATCATGTTTAGCGACTCCTTTTTAAAAATCTTTCTTTACTTGTATAGTATACAGAGCAATGCCCTACAATTCAAAATTATGATATGATGATATATAGATAGGAGGTCTTCTACATGTATTTCGTAGATAGCAAAACTTTAACTTTAAAATTAAATTATTTAGAAAAATTAACGGTAGATTTTGAAAGCGAGAAAAATTCTCCATATGCTTTAGAAAGAATCGCACATATGATGATTGAATCTGTAGTCGATATTGGGAATTTGATTATTGATGCATTTATTTTAAGAGATCCTGGTAATTATAAAGATGTAATTGATATTATGGAACTTGAAAAAGTATTCCAACCTTCAACTGCTGAAGCAGTTAGAACATCTATTGATTACAGAAAAGAACTTATTCGAAATTATGAAAATCTTGATCATGATCAATTAAGAAAAGCTTTTGAAATTGCGACACCATTTTATAAACAAGCAATTGAAGATACAAAACATTTTTTAGAAAATGAAAATGTTCCCGTAACAGCTTTTGGTGAAGGAGATAAAAATGAAAGATTATAAAGGTTATTTTATTGATATAGACGGCACAATGTATAAAGGTACGGAAGTTATTGAAGGTGCAATCGAATTTATAAATTATTTAAATGAAAATAATAAAGATTATTTATTCGTTACAAATAATTCTTCAAAAACACCTGCTGAAGTAGCAGAAAAATTAAATAATATGGGTTTTCATACTTCAAGTGAACATGTGATTACTTCTGCAATGGCAACGGCTGGATATATAAGTGAAGCTTCTCCTGGCGCATCAGTTTATATGGTAGGAGGAAGTGGATTAGAAACTTCTTTAAAAGATACTGGCTTAGTTGTGAAAGAAGATGAGCATGTTGATTATGTCGTAATGGGCTTAGATGTGAATATTTCTTATGAAAAGCTTTCAGTAGCTTGTTTAGCCGTTAGAAATGGCGCGAAATTCATATCTACAAATAAAGATGTTTCGATTCCAAATGAAAGAGGATTTTTACCAGGAAACGGTTCATTGACAAGCGTTGTAAGTGTATCGACTGGACAGACGCCAGTATTCATCGGTAAACCTGAAACAATTATTATGGAACAAGCTATTGAAAAAATTGGTCATGCTAAAGAAGATTGTGTCATGATTGGTGACTTATATGACACTGATATTTTAGCTGGAATCAATAGTGGCATTGATACATTACATGTACAAACTGGCGTAACATCTTTAGAAGAAATTAATAAAAAAGAAGTATTACCAACATATAGCGTTAAGAATTTATTTGAAGTTATTAAGTAAATTCACATAAGGAGCTGAGAACATGAATGAGAAAGTACTTGTTGCAAGACAATTACCAGAAAAGTTTATCAATCAGATTAAAGAATATGCAGAAGTAGATGTTTGGAACAGCGAATTAGAACCAATGCCTCGAGAAGCATTTTTAGAACGTTCTCAAGACGCTACAATTGTCATTACGACATTAAGCGAGCAAATTGATGAAGAATTTTTTAACAATGCAACGCGCATAAAAGGTGTCGTCAATTTAGCTGTTGGTTTTGATAATATTGATGTGAAACTTGCTGAAGAAAAAGGTGTAGTTGTAACAAACACACCAGAAGTATTAACGGAAACGACTGCCGAATTAGGCTTTACGTTAATGTTAACAGCAGCAAGAAGAATTGTTGAAGCGGTTCAATATGTACATAATGGTGAATGGAAAAGCTGGGGTCCTTATCTTTTAGCAGGAAAAGATGTGCACGGCTCAACAGTCGGTATTTATGGTATGGGCTCAATTGGAGAAGCATTTGCTAGAAGATTGAAAGGCTTCAATTGCAAAGTACTTTATCATAATCGCTCTAGAAAAGAAGAAGCTGAACAGCAATTAAACGTTGAATATCGTACATTGGATGAATTGCTTAATGAGAGTGATTTCGTAGTTTGTACAGCGCCATTAACGCCTGAAACAAAAGGTATATTCAATCGAGAAACATTTAAAAAAATGAAAAACTCAGCAATTTTAATTAATATCGGACGCGGTGGTCACATTGTAGAATCTGATTTAATTGAAGCAATAGAGCAACAAGAAATTTTAGGTGCAGCATTAGATGTTGTTGAAAATGAACCTATTTCAGATGATCATCCATTTTTAAAAATGGATCAAGTGATTGTTGTGCCACACATCGGTAGTAGTTCAATTGCAACACGAGATAAAATGGTGCAACTATGCGTAGATAATGCTAAACAAATTATGTCGAACCAAGAACCAATTACACCGGTTAAGTTAAAATAATCAAACCAAATTAATAAATAAAAACAGGCTGGGACATAATGAAATGTCTCAGCCTGTTTTAGTTTCTTGGCAGTAGATTTTTGATTCGTTCCCTTTTTATTTACATATATTGCTAATTTTTTACATATAATTCTTGATATTCGATTATGTATAGAATATAATTATGAAATAGAATAATTACAAAATTAAAACACAAGGAGATTAACAATGGAAAAAATTAGAGACATTATAAACTCTGAAAATTTTAAACTGATTGGTTTGACGATTTTCTATTTACTAATCATGATTGTGTTATTTTGGATTTATGCTGGTGGAAGCGCAAGTAATGATTTTATATATAATGAATTTTAATGAAGGAGAAAGTTTATGAGGGACATCTTAGAAAAAGTAACATTTATGAATAAGTGGCATGCTGATAAGGTTGCTATAAACTATAGAGATGAAGTAATAACTTATGGTGAATTAGATCTTTATTCTAATAAATTAGCTACTTTAATTAAAGGTTCTAGAAAGCCGATAGTACTTTATGGTCATATGTCACCTTATATGATTGTGGGAATGATTGCGAGTATGAAAGCAGGCATTGGTTACGTTCCAATTGATACTTCTATTCCATTAGAAAGAATAGAGCATATCATTGAGAAGGGCACTGCACCCTTACTAAGGGAGCTCAATAAAAACACTATTTTCTAGGCTGCTAATTTCCTATATTCTATAGGGGATAAGTAGCCTAGTTTTTGTTGAATTCTAACTTTATTATAGTTTTCAATGTAATTTTCGACAATATCTATTACA
>NZ_JAJNHJ010000043.1:0-18917 GCF_022386965.1 Mammaliicoccus sp. B-M6 | reverse complement strand
CCTCTACAATTTTTTCTTAGTCGATTACATTGTACTAAAGTGAGCTATATATGGCTCTTTTTTTATTACACAATTATATGGACATATTCTTTATCGGTCCATATTTCCCGTTTCTGGACCGGTAATTTATTTTATCGGTCCATATTTCTCATTTCTGGACCGGTAATTATTTTTATCGGTCCATATTTCTCGTTTCTGGACAGGTATTTATTTTTATCGGTCCAGAAACACACTCCTAACCCCTTACTACCTCTAACAATGAAAAAAGCTGGGACACGGATGTCCCAGCTTTACATATTATTGATTATTCTTTTGTCGTTTACTTCTTCTTGATACTAAGAAGATAAATAATCCAAATAATAGGATTACAAGTACTGCTGCAACTAAATAACTATTATTCAGTCCTCTTTCATTAATAATTGCGTATAGTTCACTTTCTTCTCTATCCGTAATTAAGTCATATCGATTATCTTTACCTTTAATATTATCTCCTAATATAAGGCCAGATAGCATTTTATTTTTTTCAATAAGCTTATCATCTAATGTGACTTTTTTAGACTTACTACTATCGTTAATATTCAAGATATAATCAATCGTATTTGTGTCATAATAAAACAAGTTTGTGCCTTTATCATGCGGCAATACTTTCACTTTACCTTCATACAATTCCTGATATTGTTTAAAGGTATCAGCAATTTTTTCTAAATATTTTATAACTTCTTTATCCGTTCTAAAGTTCTGTAGCTGATTGATTGTTTCGATTTTCGAACCGTTTACAGCTATTTCTGTACCATAGTTCATCATAACTGGACCTTTATATCCCCACATATATGTCATTAATTGTTTAATACGTGTTCCAGGGAATTTGTTCTCATCTGCAGCATGCTTTGTGAAACGTTCTGTAAACCAAGTGTCTGCAATGAGTACTTCACCTTTTTGGTTATAATCAGGAATTTCGGTATTTTCAGTTTTAAATGCATTTTGAATAGCGGTACGTGTACCATTTGTCGATAAATGTTTGAAGTTCTTAGCGTTTATGCCGTCTTTATTAATGATACCGTATGTATCCAATCCTTCTGGTAGAAACGCCTCAGCATCTATACCATCTTGAACGATATTCATCGAAACACCATCGACATGATATTTATCAACAAAATTTTTAACTTTCGCTTTGTAAATACCTTGATTCTCACTATTCTTCAAATCTATGAATTGCTCATTTTTAAAGTATGATTTTTGAATTTGATTTAAATCACCAGATGTAGATTGCTTAAAATCATCTGTATATGTAACTGGCATATCAACGATGATTTTCATATCTTTATGATGCACTTTATCAATTAATGATTTGAATGCTTTTTCTCCACCTAGCACTTTGTCAATATCATCATAGTTTTTCACTTTATATCCTAAAAAATCTTTCTGATCATGTGAAAAGACTGGTGAAATATGTATCGTATTAAATCCCATATCATGAATATAATCTAGCTTTGATTCAATCCCTTGGAAATCCCCTCCAAGTGGTAAATCTTTCGATTGATTATTATTTTTAATCATCTTATTGTTGTCGTTATTTCCATTCATAAAACGATCAACCACTAAACTATAAATTCTAGGGTATTTAACATCCTCGTATTCTTTCTCTTTCGCAAAAACATAGCTACTAAAAAGTGGTGCGATTAATATAATCGATATGATTATTTTTGTCCATTTATTCATTTATTCAACCCTCTTTATTACCCAATTAATTCTATTATACTAAAACGTTTACTTAACTGATAGAACTACATGAAATTGTCATAAATAAATTCAATAAAAAAATCCATTCATGTCTTGTATATACAAAATCATGAATGGATCTTAAAGTGGCTATTAACCAAAGTGTAATACACCCATTGGTAAATAACTACCTAATAAAATCGTTAATACCATTACAACAATTGTTGCAATGAATAATCCTTGGCTGTTTTTATTCTTTTTCTTCTTAGCAATTGTCACTTCAATTAAACCAAGAACTGCAAGTCCAAGAATAAATTTAATACCATATAGCATACCGTTAATTCCCATAGCTTGTATGAAAATAACAAAACCAGAAATTAAAGTAAATACCATGAATAATCTTAAGACCATATGCACTGGTTTATTTGTAACTTTCATGTAGACAACGAAGAATAAGATAATCGTAACTAACCAGCTAAAAATATGGAAATGTATCATATTTAGTTCCCCCCAAATATTCATATTTCTTTTCCAATAGCATTATAACATAGGAACAATTAGAATAAGCCCATTTTTGCAAAAGCAAATATTAAAGTTAGCGCATAATTCACAATTTATTCAAATGTTCGTCCTACTAAAAAGAATACCCCCTATTCCAAGTTTCTAACACTCGGTTTAGAAGGTACTCTTATATATTACTTTAATTATTTTTCACTAATGAATGTTGTTAAAGTTCCGATACCATCAATTGTTACTTTAATTTCATCACCAGGTTGTAAAAATTGTGGTGGGGTCATACCTGCACCAACTCCAGCCGGTGTACCAGTAGCAATGATATCTCCTGGATGCAATGCTACATATTTAGAAATTTCAGCAATTAATTCGTCGATTTTTAAGATCATTTCATTTGTATTACCATCTTGACGAATTTCATTGTTCACTTTAGTGACAATATTAACGTCTTCAGGTAATGGTAACTCATCTTTAGTTACGATATATGGACCCATTGGGCATCCACCTGTTAATGATTTAGAAAGGAATGCTTGATCGTGTTCCTTTTGAGCATTTCTATCTGTAATGTCATTGATGATTGTGTAACCATATACATAATCTAAAGCTAATCCACGTGGGATTTTCTCTCCATGCTTACCGATTACAACGCCTAATTCACCTTCATAATCTAACTTGTCTGTTACATCTTTATGATTCGGAATTTCTGCGTTATCACCAGTTAAAGATGATGCTGCTTTAGTGAATACATATAATCTATTAACTTTATTATTTAATTCTTCAGCGTGTTTTTTGTAATTACGTCCGAAAGCAATTACATTATTTGTAGGTGTTACAGGTGGTAAAAACTCGATATCCTCGAAGCTATATTTGTAATCGTCTTTCTCAGCAGATTCTTCTACTTTAACGACTGCTTTACGAACTGCTTCTTGGAAATCAACATTTATATTTAATTGTAAACCTTCTAATAATGTCTTAGGATTAAAACCTTCTTCTCCAAAGTCTGCAAATACTTTGCGTAAATCCCAAACCGCTTCTTCGCGTTTTACTTTCACACCGTATGAAGTGATATCTTTATGTTTAAAAGTTAAAAATTTCATTCACTCTGTCAACTCCTTCTTATTCTTAATTTCGATTATACCGAATTTTTAGATAAATCGCATGCTTTTCAATCGATTATTTTAAATATGTTACTTTTCTCCATAATTTTTCCAATAGTCCTTGTTTAAATTTCATTAAATACAGATAACTCACGATAAGTTGCACGAAATAAATAACGATACCTATTATATAAATGTTTAAGACAGGTAACTTACCGTAGTAATTTAAACCAACACCATAGAATATGATTATACATATTATGCTTTGTGAAATATAAGTCGTTAAGCTTAGTTTTCCGATTGATTGTAATGGCGTTAAAATTTTTCGAGCTGTTTGATCTTCACATAAGATCACAAAGAACATAATATAGCTCAATGCAACAATTGGACCACCAATCATCTGACTCATTAATTGTGATGTCACTGAACCTTCTAACACGATTTGAATCATTTTAATCGCTAAACCTAAAATTAATACAACAACGCCTATCACCATATATAGATTTTTATGTTGTTTAATTTTGTTAAACCAATTAATTTGATGAGCATAAATACCGAATAGCATAATCGGTAAAATAGAAAATGGTCCTACTAGAATGGCGTTCGCAATATTCATACCAAAATATTTCAAATTAAATCCAATAATCGATACATAATCAGCACTTGATAATATATTATTAACTCTTTCTAATTCTTGTAATCCTACGAAGCTTTCTATTTGTGTGACATCTTTTAATAAAATCATTGGCAGTAAATATAACAGTACAAATATGCCGATTCCTATTGATAGTGCAACTAATGTAAATTGTGGTTTCAAGCGCACAAATATGATTGCTATTAAACCTAACAATGCATATGTTGATAAAATATCACCATAAAAAATGAACACGCCATGAATGATACCTAGCAATAATAAAAATAATAATCTTCTCGTAATCATTGGATAATAGTTTAATCCCTTATCCAAACTATTTTGATACATGATAGACAAACCATAACCAAATAGAAATGCAAATATTGGATAAAACGAAGCGATTATAAATAATGAACTGATTTTAAACCATGCACCATCTTGATGTTGAAAAAACTCAAACGGATTGATGATTTGATATGGATAAGCAAAGGTTAAAATATTCATAAGTAATATACCTAGTAAACTAAACCCTCTTAAAGCATCAATACTAAATATTCTTTGTTTTGCCATTAATGATTCTCCTTGATGTGTTTCGTTCCATATTGAAAGAAGTATAAATAACCTTCAACTGGTTTCTTCAATATTGTTTCCAATGTATTTTGATAATAACGCATTTGAACGTCATACTTTTGTTTCATCGTTTCTGCTACTTCTTCTTTTGTTTTACCTCTACGAACGATAAATGCATCTGTTTTATAATCTATAAATGATACTTTATCTCCTTCAATAAATATACAATCTATCATCCCTTGAATTATGGGTTTATTATCTTTTTCAGAAACATCGAAAGATAAACCTTGATCGATATCATCTTGACCAACTACAAAAGGTACCTCTCTCATGACTTTGTCTGCATTAACTAACCTTTTGTATAAATCAGATTGTGTAAACACTTCTATTAATGATAAATCTAAATCTTGCATAGCGTCATCAGGTAGTATTTCTTTATCCATCAACTCATGTACAAGATTTTGTAAGTCTTCTACAGATAAACCTCCTTGTTTTAAAGGAAGGTGTTGCATGACAGCATGCATCAAAGTACCAATTTCTGCACTTTGTCTTTTTTGTTTAGTCATAAACTTAGGTCTGTCATATGATTTAGTACCAAGCTGATATTGTCTCACAATTTGATAATCCGTTCCTGCTTCTTCAGTTTCTCGCTGACGTTTAATTTCAGAAACAGATTGTTTTGCTGCAATATTTAACAGTTGTTCATCCGGATATTTGTACACCATCTGATTATAGATTTCATCCTTTTTCTCAGAAGGTTTATATTTCATAAGTGTATCTAATGTTGGTTTCTCGTATGAGATATCTTGTTCTTCATCTTGTTCTTCGTCACGTATGATATTGATATTAAAAGATTCACTTCGTTCAGATTTAAATGGCATTGAGTGTGATAAACCATTATCTTTCGATTTAGCTAGAACTGAAGAGATAAGATCAAATGGTGATTTCGCCTTCACTCTATATTCAGATTCAATCATTTCATCTTGATCTGCACTAACAAGCCCAATTTTTTCGAGTGCTTTATCACCTTTAACACGACCAATAAGATATAATCCCTCTTTAGCTCTCGTTAATGCGACATAAATCAATCTCATTTCTTCAGAAATCATTTCTGTTTCGTTAATATTTTTAAATATAATAGATGCTAATGTTGGGAATGAGACTTCTTTTTCAGTATTGAAATATGTTAAAGCTAATCCATATCGATTATTTAAGATAACATGCTCTCTTAATTCAGTACGGTTAAATTCACGTGTAATACCTGAATAAATAACAAACGGAAATTCCAGACCTTTACTACTATGAATCGTCATCATACGTACAACATCATCATTCGGCCCTATAACACTTTCTTGTCCGAAATCTTGGCCACGATCAATTAATTCATCGATAAATCTAATAAATTGGAAAATACCTCTTAAACTTGATGCTTCAAATTGTATAGCTTTATTTAATAAGCCGTATAAGTTCTGTCTTCTTTGAACACCACCAGTAAGGCCACTAAAGTAAGAAATTAAGTAATAGTCATTATACAATTTATCCAACAGTTGCCATACCGGGACAGACTTACTATATGCTTGATAGTCTTTCAATTGCGTTAAAAATTGATTAAGCTTTTCTACTAGTGCTGTGTCCGCTTCTGGATTTGACATATATTTATAAATAGAATCTATATAGTAAATTTCTTGCGGCGCTTTATTTCTAATTTCAGCAAGTTCATCTTCTTTAAACTGAAATGCTATCGAACGCATAACACCAACTAAATATTTATCTTGCAACGGGTTATCTATTACTCGTAAAAATGAAAGCATCAATCTAATTTCATTTTGTTCGAAGTAGCCTTTTTTCGATTCTACATAAAACGGAATATTCGCTTCTTTAAATTGTTGTTGCATGTGCATCGCATTACTATAACTTCTCTCAAGAATCACGATATCTTTAAATGTTGCAGGTCGATAACTTTGCGTTTTTCTATCAAATACGCGTTTGTTATCTAATATATATTGCACTTTATCTACAATAGCCTTTGCTTCAATAAGATTATTATCTTCTACTTCAAATGAATCTTGGACGATAATATCCATTTCTAATGGCGTATGTTGTGAATCATAATCTGCACCGTAATACAATTTAGCTTCATCGTTATATTCAATTTCACCTACAACTTCATCCATCATATGTGAAAAGATAAAATTCGTATTATCGAGCACTTCTTTTCTAGATCTAAAGTTCTTAGATAAATCGATCACTTCACCTGATGCTATTTTCGGATCATTAAATCGTTTATATTTTTCTATAAATAATTCTGGCTCAGCTTGTCTAAATTTATAGATGGATTGTTTCACATCACCAACCATAAACAAGTTACCATTATGCTCTTCTCCACGTTTAATACAACTGATGATAGCCTCTTGTACTCTATTAGTATCTTGATATTCATCTACTAAAATTTCATCAAAGTAATCTCGATATTGCAATGCAATTTCTGAAGGATTACCATCATCATCTGTCAAAATTTCTAAAGCTAAATGTTCATAATCAGAGAAATCAATAATTCTTTTTTGTTGTTTAAGTGATTGGAAATATTGAATGACATCTTTCGTGATATCCGCAATCACTTTCACTCTTGGTCCCATATCTTTCATATCTTGAATTAAATCTTCTCTACTTCTGCTAAGATAACCTTCAGTCAGTTCTTTTAAGTGGTCAATATAGGCTGTATGATAGTCTTTACCTAGTACCAGTAATTGCTCTGACCCTTCATTTTCAGACTTAATCTTTGCACTATTTGTCGGTAATTTCTTTGCTGCCATATCTAAATGTATTTGATCAAGTGGCTTACTACCTTCAAATACGCGCTCCAACCATATACGTTCACCTTCAAGATATTTCACATGTTTATCCACTTCATTCAAATGCTGGTAGCAATCTATTGACTGATACAAAGCATTTTTAGCACTATCTAATTTACGATAAATAAGTTGGTCAAACATTTTAAAATAAGCATGATTTTCATCAATTTGATCATATGGTTGATCCAATTCATTTAACCACGCGAAAGGATCTGCATGCGCAATACTAAATCGATACAAACGGTTCAATAATGCTCTTAAAGGCTCGTCAGAACGGTCATTGGATAAATGCTCAACGATTTCTAAAAATGTCTGTTCATTCTTTTCATAATAGCTTTCTAACACATCATCTATTGCCTGTTCTAATAAGACAATACTCTCAACTTCATTTGCAGTTCTAAAGTTTGGGTCAATATCAATCGTGTCATAATGTGATTTAATTAATGTTAAACAAAAGCTATGAAGTGTAGAAATTTGAGCTTGATGAATTTTAATTCTTTGTGATTTCAAATGTTCATCTTCAGGATATTTAATACTTTCTTTTTGAATCGCAGCATTGACCCTTGCTTTCATTTCTCTCGCACTTGCGTTAGTGAAGGTTACAACAAGCAGCCTATTGACGTCTTGTTTGTTACGCATAATTTTTTGAATAATACGCTCAACTAGCACAGCTGTCTTACCACTTCCCGCTGCAGCTGCAACAAGGATATCTTTCCCTTCGCTATATATCGCTTTCCATTGATCATCCGTCCACTGTGCATCTATCGGCTTTTCTGGCAATGTCATTCTTCCGCCTCCTCTCTCAACATGTCGATGATTTCATCTTTCGTTAATGTATGTTCGATTTCTCTATATTGCTCTGTATCAGTTATAGGGTCGATGTGACAAACTGATTTAAATTCACAAAATTGGCAAGGTAATCGCTTTTGATAGCGCATAGGCGAAACTTCTGTATGCCCATCCATAATTTGTGTGGCTGTTTCAACAAAGTTTTCTCTATTTTTATTCATTAATTTGAAAAATAGTTCTTCATCTAAAGCTTTACTATAACTATTCAATTCACCATTTTTCTTTTTCGTAACAGGAATCATGTCAGATTTTAATTGATCTATCAATTTATCATCAAGCGCATCGACTACTTCAGGATTTCTATTCACATAGCCGTCCATTTTGAATTTTTCAATGGTTTGTTGATAAATATCATCTACTTCTGGAATTTCACCCCAACTTGTTGCTTTAATTTCAGGTTCATGCACATGGAAATACAATAATGCACCAGGTGATACATTATCTTGTAGATTTAACAAAGCTTTATTTTGTAGTACGACATCTAAATACGTAAACATTTGCATTTGCATGCCATACATTACTTTAGTTAAATCTAAACTTGTCACAGATGACTTATAGTCAATAATGGACACATAATCTTTATCTTTACCTTTATATACGTCCAATCTATCAATTTGACCTCTAATATTAATTGGAATTTTTCGTTTCGTTGCTAAAGGTGTCGTTTTTAATTGATGTTTAGATGTTGCACCAAAGTTTAATTCAAATTGATAAGCTTTGAATTTTGAATGACTTGTTTGATACTTCATTGCTTCTAATGTAGATTTCAAAATGTTTTGGATGCGTAATTTTAAATATCTATAATGTGCAGTACGATGTAGGACATCAAATTGAATTTTAGGCAAGCTTTCATCGATAGCTTCGTTTATGAGTTTAGTCATGGCTTTCGCTGATAACTTACTAAAGTCTCCATTTACTTCATCTGAAATATATTTCAATGTTTGATGGAATATATTACCGATATCGACACTTTGAATTTGATATTTCGTACGTTCGTTTAATTTTAAACCATGTGAAACGTAATGTTTAAATGGACATTGATTATATGTTTCAAACCTTGATACACTGGCATTTATTTTCTGACCATATAGTGATTCAGATACGTCTGTATTCAATTGGACTGTATCATTTTTATACGTTAAAGCTGATGTTAAAAATTGAACAGTATGATCTAAATGATGAATATCTAATGAAGCATGATACGCATCTAACCATATATCATTAACAATCTCATCATTCATCCAATCATTTAAATGTTCAAATATATGCATTTGACTTTGATGTTCATGTTCTAATAGTTGGATAGGATTGTGTTCTATATTTGATTTTAATGATTGAACTTCGAGGTTTGTAAATAGAGATTGAATCGTATTGATAAATGGACTCTTCTCTCTAATTTCTCCGCCATCGGACATTAAACTATATGTGAATATAACTTCTTTCTTAGCACGCGTCATCGCAATATAACATACAAACGCCTCATCCATCTGTAAAATATCACTCGTCGGGCTTAATTCTAAACCGCTTGATGCTGCTAATTCTTTTTTCTCATCGTCTGTTAATAACAACATTTGATTAGATACTTTCGGTAAGACACCGTCATTCATACCAAGCAAGAATACAATTTCTTTATTATCCACTTTGGCTAAATCCATATTACCGACTGTTACTTCATCTAGTGTTTGTGGAATCATTGAGAATTCTAATTCATCCAATCCTCTATCTAATATTTCGATGTATTCATTTAAAGAAAGCTTTACATCGCCTAACACTTCTACGATGTCATCAAATATGCGAATTGTACCTTCCCATACTTGGTCAATTTCTTCCGCTTCTTCAAACTGATGCTTTATTTCTAATTCATCGCGCATTGTCATTAAGTGCGTAGGTAAATCAAATTGTTCGATAACGCCGTATAATCGACTCGTAAAGTCTTCTACTGTTTGACTATCAGCTAAAGCTTCGTTCAACTTTTCAATTCGATTCACAACATAATCTTTCAAGTCGATGACACTTTGCACTGTTTTTCTATCTTCTTCTATAAATGTATCTTCTTCTTTTCTTAATGATTTTTTGCCGAGTTTTTCAAAAGATTCAACTGTGAAAAATTCTGGATTCGTCCATCTCTTACCAGATATCCCTCTTTCAAATGCATAGTTTTCTAATATATCAATTAAATAAGGCGCATTTGGGATATGGCTTGTTAAGATGCCTGTCTTCAACATGCTCATGACAGGTTCAAATCTCCATCCAGTTTGAATGACTTCTAACATAGACCTTAAACATTCAATGAACGGATGATATGCCATTTTCTTTTTCGCATCATGATTATATGCAATATTAAAATGCGGTAATACCGTGTCAATCAACTGCTCATAACCTGGATCACGATAAAGTATCGCGATGTCTTTGTACGATAAATGTTCTTCTCTCGAACGTCTTAATATCTCTCTCGCAACGTATTGAACTTCATCTCTCATATTGGATGTTTCAATAATTTTCAAATCTTCACTATCAATGGTATTCGGTAGTAATGCATCAAATTGACTTTCCAAATGCTTTAATACTTTTTGATTATTGAATCGTTCCGTTGTCTTAAAGTGCGTATAGTTAATCTTAATTTGTAATGCATCCGCAATGTCTTCAACATGATTGAGAGATTCGGATGTTTTTCTAAATAAGCTAAATGGATCTTTGTCTCCATCTGTCGTTAAACCAATTGTTACCGACTTACTATATTTAACTAAGGCTTCAATAACGCGATATTCAAGTGTTGAAAAGTTATGAAAACCGTCAATATAAATATCTGCTTGTTTAATGTAGTCTGAGTTAGGTATTTTCTCAATTAATTTATACAAGACATCTTCTGCCTGTACATAGCGTCCGTTTAATTGATCCTCTAACGCTTTATATATTGTTTCGATATCACTAAGTTTATCTTTCATTCTTTTAGGAATGGCTTCGTTATGTTCAATATAATGTGATAAATCATCAGGACTTACATTATATTTCTTGAAGTCTTTAATCTCATTCATCATTTTATGACTAAACCCATAATGTTGAATGGTAGACTGATATAAATTTAATTGTTTTTTATGTGTATGTAATAAGTGATATGTAAGCATTTCTAACGCTTCATCTGAAATTTGTTGTTCAACAAGACCGCCTTCATCACTTAAAACTCTCCAACTTAATCTTTCAAATCCGAATACTGAAGTACGTATACTTCCTTTTAAATTAGGATTTTTAACAAATGCTTGTTCATATTGGAAGGTATTTTGAGTTGGCGTCAAAAATATAATTGGGTCTCCTAATGGATTTTCAATCATAGCTTCAGTCATTTGGTTAAGCATTTGATTCGTTTTCCCGGTCCCACTTCGTCCAATCCATACATTTAATTGCATTTATTTCTACCTCCCTTACGTTCTCTTATTCATTTATTTTAACATAAAAAGAACACCTCACTTAATTTCAAAGTAAGGTGTTACAGAACTTTTATATTAATTTGTAGATGGGTCAAAATTATAATGGAATTGATTAATTGGCCAGAATCTTAATGCAACTTCACCAACAATGACATCTTTATCAATCAAACCAAATGAACGGCCATCTTTACTCACTTCACGATTGTCACCTAAGACTAAATATTCATCTTTAGGTATTTTATTAGCACCATTTGAATTCACTAAATCTTTTACTTCAAAGTTCTCTGTCAATAAATCACGAGACTTATTCGCTTTGTTTGCTTTCAAGTATTCTTCAGGTACTTTTTTACCATTTACATATAATTGGTCGTTTTCATATTTTACTGTATCACCAGGTTTACCGATAACACGTTTTACATAATCATCATTTGCGTTTGCGTGGAATACAATAACATCACCGTTATCAATATCTCCTACTTTATAACCAATTTTATTGACGATTACTTTTTCACTATTTTTTAAAGTTGGGTACATGGAATCTCCAGAAACTGTATATGTTACAAATAAGAATTTTTGTATCAATAATACACATACAACTGCTACTGCAATCGCCACAACCCATTCAAATATCTCTTTTTTCAAAAATGCCACCTCATTATTATTATTTATCAAAATTCACATCTATTTGATTAAATGGATAATATCTTAAATTCACAGTACCAACGATATCATCTTCATGTACAAATCCAATTTCTCTTGAGTCTCTGCTATTGCTACGATTGTCACCTAATACTAGATATTCACCGTTAGGAATAACATCACTTTTAGAGCCTTGAATCGTTCTTGTACTAAAGTCATCCGTTTTTATATCATCATTTAAATAACGCTCATTTACATGAGTACCATTAATATACAGTTTGTTGTTTTTCATTTCAACTGTGTCGCCTGGTAACCCGATAACTCTTTTAATATAATCAGCATTTTTATTCGCATGAAATACGATAACATCACCGTTATTAATTTGTCCAAAATTTTTAACAAGTTTATTAACAATTACTCTATCATTATCATGAAAAGTTGGTTTCATTGAGTCTCCGTCTACAACATAACCGATGAATAAAAATGTTCTTACAGCAAATAATAATACTAACGCAATAATAATTGCAATTATCCATTCGAATATTTTTTTCATTTTTGACTCCTATTTTTTAAGCGTTTATCAAAATATTTTTCTAAGCCTTTTCCAACTAGCCAGAGTACAAATATAATCACGACTACTATTATACTCTTTTTAGGACTTGCAAAAAAGGAATTTATATCGGCACCAATGAAACTTAACGTAAATATCATAATGGCTTTTGATAAAATTAACGCGATTAAATAGACTTGTTTACTAATATTTGAAAAAGCACTAACCATATTAACTAAAGCACCTGGTGTAAATGGAAAGCATAACAAAATAAACAGTGGTCCAAAGCCGTGTTCATCAATCCACTGAATAAATCTTACAACTCTAGGCTGTTCAACAATCTTTTTCATAAAAGGCTTTTTAGAAATTAATCTAAAGATTAAAAAGACGATATAACTTCCCGAAACAGTACCAGCCCATGTAATGATAAAACCTAACAATAATCCATAAGCATTTACATTAGCAATAACAAATAGAATAATCGGCAAAAACGGTAAGAATGCCTCAATAAAAGGTAATAAAAATGCAATGAATATCCCGAACGATCTAAACGTTTCAATTAATTCAGTAATGTTCTCTTCACTGAACCAATTCATTAAATCTTGTATTAACATGTAACGCAACTTCCTTCTTAAATTTAGATTAATTATACCGATAAATGTGTAAATAGAAAAGTAAATTGACATCATACAAAAGTCGTATCTTTAGGAATGAGAAGGAATTTATAGGTTTGTAGAAGGTAATGATTGCTCAGTAGGAGGAATTTAGTTTATGGAGATAACGAGATTGCTGGTATGGAGAATCACTGGTTATGGACCGATAATTATTTTTATCGGTCCATATTTAGTACTTTTTCTATTACCGCTTCTAATAAAGTACTTATATAGGATTCTCTTTATGGAACTTCTGTAGACCCCCGTCCACATTTCTGCTTCTTTTACTGAAAATGGTGCGCCTTTTAATAAATATAGTTCTTCTAATGATTGAATAATGATATTCGCTCTATTCAATTCTTTTTTACAATGATGACATTTTAAATATTTTCGTTTATTAAATAATTCATCTACTCGAATCAACTTTCGACAGTTTGTACATCGTACGCCTCTTTTTAAATTTTTATAGTCTATATTCAAATTTGGTATTTGATTTGTATTTAAAAATGGTTCGTGTAAGCTTTTTAGTTTGTGATATATCCATTTATTCTCTTCATATTTAAAATTTTGTGATACCATATCTTTTATTTTATGTATCTCACTTTTTAAAATAATGTTCATTCGAGATCGTAAATCACCATGTAACGTGAATGTTGGATGTATAAAAACAACATAGCTTTCTACTTTGCGTTTCAATTTATATTTCTCAACGATTCTTTTTAAGCCTTCTTGAGCGACTTCATATTGATTAATAAGATCTTTAGATACAAAACCTGTACTTCTAAATAGTTTGTGCTGATCAAAATAATAGTCACCTGTATAATTTTTAATTTCAAATTGAATAATAGCATCGTCTGTTATGACTACAAAATCAAATTGAATATGGTTATAATTTTTAATCTGTAAATCATATAGCCACCATTGTGCCCCATAACTTTCAAGTATTTGAGCGAATGCTTTTTCACCTTCGTACCCTTGTTTTGTGACTTGGTATTGTTCATCTATATTTTCAGGTAACACATCTATCCTATTTTGCAATGCATCAATATAAGCTAAAAATAAATTTTTACGTATTTTCATAAAATACCACTCATTTCTTCAAAAAATTCAAATCCAAAATAAAAAAAGTCCTCCAAATTAAATTTGGGGACTTTTTTCTAAAATATGTTTCATATTATAGTCTATCTTCTAATTCTTTTTTCAAGTCTTCGAATCCTGGTTTACCAAGTAATGCGAACATATTTTGTTTGTATGCTTCAACACCTGGTTGGTTAAATGGATTCACGCCTAACATATAACCACTCATTGCACATGCTAATTCGAAGAAGTATACAACATAACCGAATGTATATGCATCTAATTGAGGAACTTTAACAACTAAGTTTGGTACGCCACCATCTGTATGTGCTAATAATGTTCCTTGGAATGCTTTCGTATTAACGAAGTCAACTGTTTCACCTGCTAAGAAGTTTAAACCGTCTAAATCGTCTTTGTCTTCTTCAATTGTAATATCATGTTTAGGATTTTCAACTTTTACAACTGTTTCAAATAAGAAACGACGACCTTCTTGTACATATTGACCAAGTGAATGTAAGTCAGAAGTGAAGTTAGCACTTGATGGATAAATACCTTTGAAGTCTTTACCTTCAGATTCACCGAATAACTGTTTCCACCATTCACTGAAGTATTGTAAAGCTGGTTCGTAGTTAATTAACATTTCTGTTGAATATCCTTTTGCATATAAGATATTGCGAATTGCTGCATATTGATATGCAATATTGTCATCAAGTTCTGAAGATGATAAATCTTCACGTGCAGCTGCAGCACCTTTCATCATATCTTGAATATCAATACCACTTGCTGCGATTGGTAATAATCCAACTGCTGTTAATACTGAATATCTACCACCAACATCATCTGGTACGACAAATGTTTCATATCCTTCACCAGTTGCTAAATCTTTTAAAGCACCTTTTTCTTTATCAGTTGTAGCAAAGATACGGTTTTTAGCTTCTTCTTTACCGTATTTTTCTTCTAAAATTTTCTTAAATATTCTAAATGCTACTGCAGGTTCAGTCGTTGTACCTGATTTAGAAATAACGTTAATAGAGAAATCTTTACCATCTATATACTCAATTAAATCATGTACATAAGATGAAGATAAATGATGTCCTACAAATATAATTTGAGGATTTTCACCTTTTTCATAATTAGCAAATGTAGAATTTAACATTTCAACTGCTGCACGAGCACCTAAATATGAACCACCAATACCAATTACAAGTAATACTTCAGATTGTTCTTTGATACGTTTAGAAGCAGCTAGAATTCTATCGAACTCTTCTTTGTCATAATCTACAGGAAGGTCAACCCATCCTAAAAAGTCGCTACCTGCTCCAGTCTTTTCATGTATAACATGATGTATATTTTTTACTAGATCACGTGATTGTTCTAACTCATGTTCACCAAAAAATGTTAAAGCTTTTTTATAATCAAATTGAATATGTGACATAATATCCTCCTATGTAATCTATATTTTATTTCAACAACGTCTTTATTTTACTCTAGTTTTCATAGGCTTTCAATCGAAATGCAACGATATACTTTTAAGTGCATAAATATTTAAAATAACTATTGAACATTCATTCTTAATATGATATTGTATGTTTATCGATTAAATATACAAGATATTAAATATTAATACAAAAGCGAGGTTTTTTTAATGACTAATAAAGTTGTATTGGCATACTCAGGTGGATTAGATACGAGTGTTGCAGTAAAATGGCTAATTGAAAAAGGATATACAGTAATTGCATGTTGCCTAGATGTTGGTGAAGGTAAAGATTTAGAACTAGTAAAACAAAAAGCATATGATATGGGTGCAGAAAAATCATATGTAATAGACGCAACAAAAGAATTCAGTGAAGATTTTGTTGGATATGCAATTAAAGGTAATACAATGTATGAAGGAAGTTATCCACTTGTTTCTGCATTAAGTAGACCACTTATCTCTAAGAAATTAGTTGAAATCGCGCAAGAAGAAGATGCGATTGCAATAGCACATGGCTGTACTGGTAAGGGGAATGACCAAGTACGTTTTGAAGTAGCTATTAAAGCATTAGCACCTCATATTGAAGTATTAGCGCCAGTACGTGAATGGTCTTGGAGTCGTGAGGAAGAAATTGATTATGCTAAAAAACATAACATTCCAATTCCTATCAATTTAGATTCTCCATATTCAATTGACCAAAATTTATGGGGTCGTAGTAATGAGTGTGGTATTCTTGAAGATCCATTTGCGACACCACCAGAAGATGCATATGATTTAACGAAACCAATTGAAGAAACACCTGATACACCAGAAGAACTTGAAATTGTATTTGAAAAAGGTTTACCTATTTCAATCAATAATAAATCATATCCGTTAGATGAATTAATCTTACAACTTAATGAAATTGCTGGTTTACACGGTATCGGTAGAATCGATCACGTAGAAAACCGTTTAGTTGGTATTAAATCACGTGAAGTATATGAAACACCAGGTGCAAAGGTTATAATGGAAGCACATAAAGCATTAGAGACGATTACTTTAACTAAAGACGTTGCACACTTTAAACCGGTAATCGAAAAACAATTAGCTGAACAAATCTATAATGGATTATGGTTCTCTCCATTAACAGATAGCTTAAAACAATTTATCGATTCTACACAAACTCAAGTAACAGGTACAATACGTGTTAAACTATTTAAAGGAAATGTGATCGTTAATGGACGTAAATCTCCATTTAGTTTATACAATGAGGCACTTGCTACGTACACTAAAGAAGACGCATTTAACCAAGAAGCAGCTGTAGGATTCATTGAAATCTTCGGTTTACCTACTAAGGTTAAAGCATTATTAGAAACAGAGGGTGTTTTAAAATGACAAAAAAAGCATGGGGTGGAAGATTCGAGTCTAACCCTGAATCATGGGTAGATGCATTTAATGCATCTATCCATTTTGATAAAAATTTAATTGATCAAGATATTCAAGGTAGTATTGCACATGCAACAATGTTAGCGGAGCAAAATATCATCAAGACAGAAGAAGCAAACCAAATTATTCAAGGTTTAAAAGATATCCAAGCCGACTATTATAACGGTAATCTTGAGCTTTCTGAATCACTAGAAGATATTCATTTAAATATTGAACATGCTTTAATTCAGAAGATTGGTCAAGTTGGCGGTAAATTGCACACTGGTAGAAGTAGAAATGACCAAGTTGCAACGGATATGCACCTTTATACAAAACAACATGTTCAAGAGATTCTTACACTTATAGAATCACTTCAAAAATCAATTCTTGTTATTGCTGATGAACATGTACATACTATCATGCCTGGTTACACGCACTTACAAAGAGCGCAACCTATATCTTTCGCGCATCATATCATGACTTATTTCTGGATGTTAGAGCGTGATAAATCGAGATTTAATGATAGTTTAAAAAGAATCGACATCAGTCCACTAGGTGCTGCAGCTTTAAGCGGTACAACGCACCCTATTGATAGACATCGTACACAAGAACTTTTAAACTTTAGCAGTTTATATGAAAATAGTCTTGATGCAGTTAGTGACCGTGATTATATCGTTGAAACATTGCATAATATTTCATTAACGATGGTTCACCTTTCAAGATTTGCTGAAGAAATTATTTTCTGGTCTACTGATGAAGCTAAATTCGTTACATTATCAGATAGTTTTTCTACTGGATCATCGATTATGCCACAGAAGAAAAATCCTGATATGGCTGAATTAATTAGAGGAAAAGTAGGAAGAACAACAGGTCATTTAATGAGTATGCTCGTTACTTTAAAAGGCTTGCCACTCGCATATAATAAAGATATGCAAGAAGATAAAGAAGGTCTGTTCGATGCCATTCATACGATTAAAGGCTCATTGCGTATTTTCGAAGGTATGATTTCTACTATGCAAGTGAATAAAGAGCGTTTAAATGAAACAGTGCATAAAGATTTTTCTAATGCTACTGAGCTAGCTGATTATTTAGTAGAACAAAATATACCTTTTAGAGAAGCACATGAGATTGTAGGTAAAATCGTCTTATGGTGCATTCAAAATGGCAAATATTTATTAGATGTGCCATTAGAACAATATCAATCTTATAACGAACGTATACAAGAAGATGTATATGATTACTTGAAACCTGAAAACTGTTTAAACCGTAGAAAAAGTTATGGTTCAACAGGTCAAGAGTCCGTACAACATCAAATTAATGTCGCTAAAGAACTCATATAATCAAAAAACACACCATTCATAATGGTGTGTTTCAGAGTGTCGACAAAGTCTTAGACTTTGCCGGCATTTTTTTATGCGCATGCTTTCCGCGGGCATGTTCTCAGCCTGTAGTCTTCGAATC
>NZ_JAJNHJ010000042.1:0-19035 GCF_022386965.1 Mammaliicoccus sp. B-M6 | reverse complement strand
TATTCTAGCATGTAGAGATGCATTTTTTAATACAACGGTGAAACCATACTGTACCATACGCATAGCGTATGGTTTTAATTACACAAATAAACAGGGATATAAAAATCATAAACAACTGATTTTTTATATCCCTAACAATTTGTACTCAATTATTTTGCGCCTTCTATTTCAACGCCTTTTAATGTGTAATCTCCACCGTATTTATGGTTTTGCCAATTTTTAATATATGGCTGTCTCAATCGTGCAGACCCTGTTTGGAATAATGGAGATATGGATGCTGAATCTAAAAATTCTGATTCTGCATCTTGTAATGCTTTAATACGTTTGTCGCTATTTTCTGGTTTTAACATTTCATCTGAATTGGCTTCTTCTAACGCTTTATCATATGCTTTGTTAGCATATCCTGTTTGGTTATGCGGTGAATCTGATGTAAATAAATCTAAGAATGTTGTTGGATCTGGATAATCTGGGAACCAACCTGCAAATGAAATATCAAAGTCTTTTTTAGATTCAAGTGCTAGTTTTTGTTTAAATGGTTGTTGTTTAATTTTTAAAGTTACACCAGGTAAATTTTTCTCTACTTGTTCCTTAACAAATTCTCCTGCTTTTTTAGATTCATCTTCATCATACGTTAGCAATTCAATTGTAAATTTATCTTTACCTAAATCTTTTTTCGCTTGTTCAAGATGTTCTTTTGCTTCTTTTTTATTATAGCTTAGTGACGATTTCACACCTTCTGTATAATCTTTATCGTCGCTATCTTTCACGAAGTCTTTAATCATTAATGTATCTAAAGGTTTAGAACCATTGTTCAACAACGAATTCACATATGATTTCTTATCAATTGATTTCGCAATTGCTTTTCTTAAATCTTCATTTTTTAAGTTCTCATTTTTCTCTTTATTAATTCTGAAGAAGTAACTTCCTGATGTTGCTTCAGTAGAAAAATCTTCTCTGTCTTTATATTTTTTAATGTTTTGCGCATCTAAACCAACCATGTCTAGCTTACCTGTTTGATACATATTAATGGCTGTTTGCGTATTTTTAACAACTTTAACGTTCACGTCTTGAACTTTGACTTTATCTTTATCCCAATATTCATCGTTCTTTTCAAGCTTCCATTTATCTTCTGGTTTCCACTCTGTTAATTTATATGGTCCATTAGATAATGTCGTCTTAGCTGTTGTTCCAAATTTGTCACCTTGCTTTTTAACAAACTTTTCATTTTGAGGCATGTATGAACCGAATGCTAATAAACTTTCCATCCAAGGTACATCTTTAACGAGTTTAATTTGAAGTGTGTGATCATCAATCGCTTTAACACCTAATTCTTCAGGCTTTTTATCACCTTGCGTAATGTCTTTTGCATTCTCTATATTTTCAAACATATATGCAAATTCTGCAGCTGTATCTGGATCAACCGATCTTTGCCATGCAAATACAAAATCATGTGCAGTTACTGGGTCTCCGTTAGACCATTTGGCATTATCTCTTAATTCAATTGTCCATGTTTTCCCATCACTAGACTTTTTAGGTTCATCTTTTGCAACACCTGGTATAGGTTTGTCATTCTTGTCTAATACATATAAGCCTTCTAACGTTTGAGCAAAAGTTGTAAATGAAACTTGGTCAGCTGCTAATGATGGATCCATAGTTGGTATATCATCCCCTGATGATAAATTAAGTTCATTTTTAGTTTTGGATTGTTTAATATTACTACCTTTTTCATCTTTGTCATTACTACACGCTGACATAATAAGCATCAATGAGACAACTATCATAAATATGACTTTATACTTTTTCATTTTTAATGCGCCTCCTCATTATTGTGTCAAACATCGTGAATATATAAAGAAAAGCAATCAATGTTTCCATTGATTGCTTTCATTCACTTTTATTTAGCTCCAGCGATTTCTACTTCTTTAAGTGAGTAGTCTCCACCGAATTTATGTGGTTGCCAGTTTTTAACGTAAGGTTGACGTAAACGTGCAACACCTTGTTGATAAAGTGGTCCAATTGAAGCTGAGTCTAAGAACTTAGTTTCAGCATCTTGTAATAATTTAGTACGTTTAGCACTATTTTCATCTTTTAACATTTCATCAGAATTAGCTTCATCTAATGCTTTATCGTACTCAGCATTTGCATATCCAGTTTGGTTATGTGGACTATTTTTCTTGAATAAATCTAAGAATGTAGTTGAGTCTGGATAGTCAGGACCCCAACCAGCGAATGAAATGTCATAATCGCCTTTAGATTCTAACGCTAATTTTTGTTTGAACGGTTGTTGTTTAATTTTTAAAGTTACACCTGGTAAGTTTTTCTCAACTTGTTCTTTAACGAACTCAGCTGCTTTTTTAGATTCATCAGCATCATATGTTAATAACTCGATGTTGAATTTATCTTTACCAGTTGCTTTTTTAGCTTTTTCTAATAATTTCTTAGCTTCTTCTTTGTCATAATTTAATGGAGATTTAACGCCATCGATGTAGTCTTTACCGTCTTTGTCTTTAACGAAATCTTTAACCATTAATTTATCTGAAGGAACAGAACCATTGTTTAATAATGATTTAACATATTGTTCTTTATCAATAGATTTTGCGAATGCTTTTCTTAAATCTTCATTTGCTAAATCTTTATTCTTAGTTTTGTTAATTCTAAAGAAATAGTTAGAAGAGTTTAATTGAGTAGAGAAGTCTTCTCTATCTTTGTATTTTGTAACGTTTGAAGCATCTAATCCAACAGTATCTAATTTACCAGTTTGGTACATGTTAATAGCTGTTTGTACTTCTTTTACAACTTTATAGTTAACTTCTTTAAGTTTAACTTTGTCTTTATCCCAATATTCTTTGTTTGGTACAAGCTTCCAATTATCTTCAGTTTTCCATTCTTTCATAATGAATGGACCGTTTGATAATGTAGCATCAGCAGTAGTCCCGAATTTCTTACCTTGTTTCTCAACGAATTTTTCGTTTTGAGGCATGAATGAACCGAAAGCAAATAGACTTTGCATCCAAGGAACGTCTTTAATTAATTTAACTTCTAAAGTATGATCATCAATTGCTTTAACGCCTAATTCTTCAGGTTTTTTCTTACCTGCAGTGATGTCTTTAGCGTTTTCGATGTTTTCAAACATGTATGCATATTCAGCTGCTGTGTCTGGATCTACAGTTCTTTGCCAAGCATAAACGAAGTCATGTGCTGTAACTGGATCACCATTTGACCATTTTGCATTGTCTCTTAATTTGATAGTCCAAGTTTTACCGTCTGCAGATTTTTCAGGATCTGCTTTTGCAACACCTGGTGCAGGATTATCATCTTTATCTAATACATATAATCCTTCTAAAGTTTGGTTAAACGTAAAGAATGATACTTGGTCTGTTGCTAAAGATGAATCCATAGTTGGAATATCTGATGTTGAAGATAAGTTTAAGACGTTTTCAGATTTTTCACTCTTAACGCCGCCTTTACCACCTTCGTCACTTTTAGAACCGCCACCACTACATGCTGCTAACGTTAAAACAGCTGCAACGAGTATTGACAATAAAACCGAAATCTTCTTCCTCATATAGCTTTTCCCCCTTGTTTTCTTTCCCCTGATTAATCAGAAGAGTTATTATAATTATATTTTAAAAATGTATGAATAACAACAAAAATTCACACAATTTTCAAACAATTGTTAAAATACGATAAATCTAGATTAAAAACTATAATATTATGCTTCTGTTAAATCAAAGTCTTTATTATAGTTGGCCTTCTTCTCAGCAAATTCTTTTTCAGAACAATATACAAAGTGATCCGGACCTACTTCTCTTAATTCTAGTTTGTCGTCGTCTTCATATTTATGTATATCTGGATTATATGAAGATCTTGTTCTTGTTCGTTCAGAATCAGGATCTGGTAATGGAATCGCTGATAACAATGATTTAGTATATTCATGTTGAGGATGCTTATAAATTTGGTCAGATGGTCCAAGTTCAACCAATTTACCAAAGTACATTACACCGATTCTATCTGAAATATATTTAACCATTGATAAATCATGCGCGATGAATAAGAACGTAATGCCTTTTTCATCTTGTAGCTTTTGCATTAAGTTAACAACTTGTGCTTGAATCGAAACGTCAAGTGCAGAGATAGGTTCATCTGCAATAATGAATTCTGGTTCAACAGCTAATGCACGCGCAATTCCTAACCTTTGTCTTTGTCCACCAGAGAACTCATGTGGATATCTATTAGCATGCTCTTTATTTAAACCAACTGTTTCAAGTAATTCGTAAACACGTTTTTTTCTTTCTTCTTTACTTGAAACGAGTTTGTGAACATCTAAACCTTCAGCAATTATATCCATAACTTTAAGACGTGGGTTTAACGATGCATATGGATCTTGGAAAATCATTTGCATACGACGATTAAATCGTAATAAGTCTTTACGCTTTTTGATATTTTGTATATCAACGTTATCAAAGATGACTTTCCCGTCAGTTGCATCATATAGTTTAATAAGTGTGCGTCCCGTTGTGGATTTACCACAACCAGACTCACCAACTAAACCTAATGTTTCACCTTTAAATATTTGAAACGAGATATCATCTACCGCTCTTACCTCATTTTTCTTGCCTACGTTGAAATATTGCTTTAAATTTTGAACATCAATCAGTACTTCTCTTTTATCAGCCATTAGAACGTCACCCTTTCTACACGTTTTGGCTTGTCAAATTGATCTGGTGTTGCTTTTTGTTTTAATTTAACAGCTTCTGGTAATTCTACTTTAGGTGCTCTTTCATCTAACAACCATGACTTCACAAAGTGTGTAGGTGAAATTTGGAACCAAGGTGGCTCTTCCTTAAAGTCAATATCTAAGGCATATTCACTACGTCTAGCAAAAGCATCTCCAACAGGTGGCTTGATTAAATCTGGTGGTGTTCCAGGGATAGCCAAAAGTTCTGTATCATGAGATGTTTCTAAACTTGGCATAGATGATAGTAAGCCCCATGTGTATGGATGTTTAGGGTTATAGAAAATTTCATCAACTGAACCAGTTTCTACAATTTGTCCACCATACATTACTGCTACTCTATCTGCCACGTTAGCTACTACACCTAAGTCATGTGTAATAAAGATAATAGAAGTATCTATTTTATGTTGTAATTCTTTCATCAATTCTAATATTTGTGCTTGAATCGTTACGTCTAATGCTGTTGTAGGTTCATCTGCAATTAAGATTTTAGGGTCACAAGCTAATGCTGTAGCAATAACAATCCTTTGTCTTTGTCCACCAGAGAATTGGTGAGGATAGTTATTAAACCTTTCTTTTGCTTTCGGTAAACCTACTAAATTTAAAATATCTAATGCGCGCTTTTTCGCATCTTGTTTAGATAATTTTTGATGCTTAATAAGTGGTTCCATGACTTGCTTACCAATCTTCATAGTTGGATTGAGTGAAGTCATAGGATCTTGGAATATCATACCAATCTCTTTACCACGAATCTTCTGCATTTCTTTTTCGCTTAATTTTGCAATATCTTTCCCGTCAAACAAGATAGAACCGTCTTTAATTCGACCTACTTTTCTAGGCAATAAGCGTGTTAATGCTTTAGTCGTAACAGATTTACCTGAACCTGATTCACCAACTATCGCAAGTGTTTCCCCTTTATCTAAATAAAAGTCTACACCTCTTACTGCTTGTACTTCCCCCGCGTCAATGTCGAAGGAAACATGTAAGTTATTTACTTCTAATATTCTCTTAGCCATAATTAATTTCCTCCTTATTTACGCATTTTAGGGTCAAACGCATCTCTTAAACCATCACTGAATAAGTAGAAGAATAAGATTAATAAACTTAATACTGTTGCTGGTACGAATAATTCATGTGGGTAAATCAGCAACATTTTTCTACCTGTATCAACTAATGAACCTAGTGATGCTTGTGGTGCTGGAATACCTAATCCAATGAAGCTTAAGAATGCTTCGAAGAAAATTGCACTTGGAACTGTAAACATTGACGTTACAATAATTGGGCCAAGTGTATTTGGTAAAATATGTTTAAAGATTAATTTAAAGTTAGAAACCCCTAATGTTCTTGATGCCATTACGAATTCTTGTTCTTTAATTTTCAAGAATTGTCCACGTACAATACGACTCATACCGAGCCAACCTGTTACGGACATGGCTAAAATAATTGTCCATATAGATGGATCAAATAGTAATACGAATAAAATTACGACGATTAAGTTTGGAATAGAAGAAAGTATTTCTACAATACGTTGTAAAATATCATCTATTCTTCCTCCGAAGTAACCTGATACAGCACCGTAAATAACACCGATAAAGATATCTAGAGCTGCCGCTACAACACCGATGAATAAGGATACTTGTGTACCTCTCCAAGTACGTGTCCATAAGTCACGCCCAAGTTCATCCGTACCGAACCAGTAATTTTCTTGAACGTTTTGACTTTCATATAAGTCAAAGCCATCTCTATCAGTACCATCAAATGGTAAGAACGGAACTTTATCTAATACTGGAATTTTCGGTGGTAAGTTCGCATGTGAAACGTTTTGATCACTGAATTTATGATCGTTCATTAATGGTCCTACTAAAGAAAGAATTGTCAGTAAGATAAGGAATATTAAACCAACAATCGCTAGTCTATTCCCTACAAGTTGCTTCCAAGCATCTTGCCAGAATGTACGACTTTTTCTTTCGAATTTTTCTTCTACTACTTTATCTCTTCCATGTAATACAAAGCTTTCTGCTGGCATACCTTGTGTTGAGTGTGTAACAGAGGCGTTATCATAACCGCTATTATTTAACTTGTTATCATCATTATTAGCCATTATTTTTTACCTCCTTCAACACGGATTCTTGGATCTACTAATCCGTAAAGTACATCAACTAAAAAGATTGAAATAATAAATAAGAAACTGAATAGTAATGTTAAAGCCATAATGACTGGATAGTCATTTGTTTGTATTGATCGAACGAATTGGTCACCTAGACCAGGAACGCCGAATATATTTTCAATTGTCAAAGTACCTGTTAAGATACCTGCTAACATTGGAACGATAATCGTAATGATTGGAATTAATCCATTACGTACTGCATGTCCAAAGATAACACGTGCACTTGACATCCCCTTAGCTCTTGCTAATTCTATGTAATCAGAACTTAGGACCTCAATCATTTCAGAACGTATATAACGTGCAATTGTTGCTGTTACACCTGCTGCTAACGCAATTGATGGTAATACAGCAGTCATAAATCCACTCCAACCTGCTACAGGGAATATTTGCCATTCAACAGCAAATACATATTGTAGTAGTACAGCTAGAACGAATGATGGAACTGAAATAAATATTACCGATAGGAAGGTGGCCCCATAGTCTACTATTGTATTTTGCCTGATTGCAGCAACTATACCTAATAATAAACCAGTAATAGTTCCTAAAATCATCGCATATGTACCCATTTCTACAGATGGTCCAAGTCTAGGTTTAATTAAACTCCAAACCTCTCTGTTATCGTATTGGAATGAAATACCAAAATCACCTTTTGCGACATTTTTTAAATAGTTCGCGTATTGTACTGGTACAGGATCATTCAAACCATACTTTTCATTTATAATAACCTTCTGCTCTTCTGATAATTTCTCATCGTTGTACGGTGAACCCGGTAACAATTTCATTAAGAAAAATGTTATCGTCATAATTAAAAACAATGATATGAACATATAAATAATACGTTTCAAAGTATATCTAACCATTGTTTTGCCTCCAATCCCCTTATCGAATTCATATTTCTTTTAATATTCAGAAATATTTATATACATTATACAGAATTTATACAATGTAAATCAACACGAATATTCAGAATTTTGAATATGAAAGTGTTCAAAATAATAGATTATTTTATTACGATAAAGCGACAACGCGATATCGATATACACTTTAATAGCATAAATATACAACATTTGTTTACTAATTACCTATTTTTTCTAATTTTCAGTCATTTACTATGTAGTAGCATACAATAATTATACATAAGTAAAATTACACTTATTTTTTTATTAAGTTCCACAAAACATAAATATTTTTTTCTAATCTGTTATAATACACTTAAATCTAATGATAAGAGGTAGGTAATAATGAAATTTTGGGGTATTTTTACTATAGGTTATATTGGCCTATTTGCTGTCCTTTGTCTTATCTTTTTAAAAGACCTAGATCAAGCAGCTAATATATACTTTTACATCATGACAATTGCTTTTGCAGCAAGTTGGATTGTTGCGATGAAACAAGATGGCGTTGGAGAAGTTTCTAGACAAGCAGTTCGGAAGTTTAATTTTCATATGAAGTCTAAAGCGTCACAAGATTATTTGAAAGACGATGAAATCATGAATCCAAATATGAAAGAACTACATTTAAAAGAAAGAACAATACATAACTGGGTATTACCTTTTGTCGTATTAAGTACATTATTTTTTATTATCTCAATCTTTCTAGGGTTTATCGTTTAATATTTTTCATAAATAAAAAGCAGAAACACCAACTTTTCATTGGTATTTCTGCTTTATTTTTATGAGCTATTTTTGATATTTTTTGAAGACTAATACTGCATTATGTCCACCAAAGCCTAAGCTGTTACTCATAGCGTACTCAATATCTAATTTAGCCGCTTCATTAGGCGTATAGTCTAAATCGATTTCTGGATCTGGTGTGTTTGCATTAATTGTCGGAGCGACAATACTATTTTCAATTGATAAAGCCGTTAAGATTGATTCAACTGCACCAGTTGCACCAAGTAAATGACCCATCATTGATTTAGTTGAACTTATTTTTAAGTTCTTAGCTGCATCACCGAAAGTAGATTTAATAGCTAATACTTCATATAAATCACCAATTGGTGTACTTGTACCGTGTGCATTTAAATATTGGATATCTTCTGGTTTAATACCAGCATCTTTAATGGCTGCTTGCATTGCACGAGCACCGCCTTCTCCATTTGGAGATGGAGCTGTTATATGGAATGCATCCCCAGTTGATCCATATCCTACTACCTCAGCATAAATATGTGCACCACGTGCTTCAGCTGATTCTAATGATTCTAATACAACTACACCAGCACCTTCACCCATGATGAAGCCATCTCTTCCTTCTTGGAAAGGACGACACGCTGTATTTTTGTCAGGATTTGTAGATAATGCTTTATTCGCACTGAAACCTGCAATAGCCATTTCTGTTATAGGTGCCTCTGTACCACCAGCTAACATAACATCAGCATCACCACGTTGGATGATTTTAAATGCATCACCTATAGAGTTTGTACCTGTTGCACAAGCAGTAACTGTACAACCATTTGGACCTTTAGCGCCTAAATCTATAGATACTTGACCAGTTGCCATATCTGGAATCATCATTGGTACGAAGAAAGGACTTACACGTTTTGGACCACGTTTTAAAAGCATATTGTGTGAGTATTCGAATGTTTCCATACCACCAATACCTGAACCAATCCAAACACCTACACGATGACTATTTTCATCTGTAATTTCATATTTAGAATCTTTTAAAGCTTCACGCGCAGCAACAATTGCATATTGCGTAAATCTGTCCATTTTACGAGCATCTTTTTTCGGAATATGATCATCAATATTGAAGTCTTTTAATTCACCCGCTAATTTAGCTGGAAATTCAGAAACATCAATCCTTGTTACTTCGTCTATGCCGTTTTTACCGTTAATTGCATTTTCCCAAGTAGTAGGCACGTCATTTCCTAAAGGATTTAATGTACCTAAACCAGTCATTACAACACGTTTTTTCTCTGTCATTATCCAATTTCCTCCTATTTACCCCAGCGTAACGTTATGGCACCCCAAGTCAGGCCGCCACCAAATCCAACTAGGACTATTGTATCGTTATCTTTTATTTTACCTTGTTCTAATTCATATGCAATACTTAAGGGTATTGAAGCTGCAGATGTATTCCCGTATCTATCTACAGTTACACTCATCTTCTCTTTAGCAATACCTAATCTTTCACGAGCAGATTCCATAATTCTGATATTAGCTTGATGTGGTACAAACATATCGATGTCTTCTGATTGTAGACCTGCTTTTTCTACTGCTTTAGTTGAAGCTTCACCCATAATTCTAACTGCAAACTTAAAGACTTCACGTCCATTCATTTGGATTGTATTAGCATCCATATCTTGATATAGGTGTGGTCCACCATTACCATCTGAACCAAGCTCAACACTTAGTATACCTTTACCTTCTGATACTTCGCCAATGATAGCTGCGCCAGCACCATCACCAAATAATATAGCTGTACTTCTGTCATTCATATCTGTAATTTTCGTTAGTTTATCAGCACCAACTACTAATACATTTTTATAAAGACCAGATTGTACAAATTGTTGTGCAGTTACTATACCATAAATAAAACCAGTACATGCAGCAAGTTGATCCATAGATGGCACTTTATTTAAACCTAATCTTTTTTGTAACGTAGTTGCTACAGTTGGAAATGGTTTATCCCCTGTTGAAGTTGCTACGATGATCATTTCGATTTCTTCTTTATCTAGACCTGAATCTTCAATCGCTCTTACCGCAGCTTCGTATGCTAAATCACTTGTATCTTCAGTATCATCAGCAAAACGTCTTTCTTTTATACCAGTCATTTTTGTAATCCATTCATCTGATGTATCTAAATAACTTTCAAAATGTTCATTTTTTACCACGCGTTTAGGCGCATATGCCCCAAAACCTTTTATACCAATATCCATTATATTGACACCTTCTTATAATCTGTTGTTATTATCAGGTACTAATTTAACATACTTATACCATTATACACAAGCACAGACTCACTTTTAAAAATATTTAAATCGTTTTCATCATATAAGGTATACAATTTATAAAAAGTTAATTATAATGAATGATATGACATTAACAGTTACGGAGGATAAAAAATGCAATACATCTTAACTTTTATATGGGCATTCTTATTATCACAAATGATAAACTTTGTTTTACATAGTTTAGGCGGTTCAGATGAAGCGCTAAATTTTGTTAGTCCAACTATTTATGCAATCATTTTTACAGTTGTTATT
Organism: Mammaliicoccus sp. B-M6; assembly: GCF_022386965.1. Lineage (NCBI taxonomy): Bacteria > Bacillati > Bacillota > Bacilli > Caryophanales > Staphylococcaceae > Mammaliicoccus > Mammaliicoccus sp. B-M6. The sequence continues at coordinate 7,926 of NZ_JAJNHJ010000042.1, read as the reverse complement.
ATTCTTTTAGATGCTTTAGTTGGTAAATCTTCTTCGGACAAACAAAGTACACAACATTCATAAAAAATTCCCGTCAATTATATGACGGGATTTTTTGTTTGTGATTAACTATATTTTTTCTGGCTTATATTCACGGTTTGTACAGGGGCGTTGTGAACACTTTTCGCCAAACTTGTTCATAACGGGGGCGTTAGTTACAAAAATCGGTCAAAGTGTTACTATGGGCGGCTATAATTACAAAAGTCGGTCAAAGTGTTACTATGGACCGCTATAGTTACAAAACTCGGCCGAAGTGTTACTATGGACCGCTATAGTTACAAAACTCGGCCGAAGTGTTACTATGGACACTCGTTATTTGCACTTCTAATCAAAACTGCTAATAACACACCCACTATTTGCACTTCTCACCTAACTTGCTAATTACTACCTTATACACAACACCAAAAAAATCCCGCCAATTACATGACGGGATACTTTATTATGCATTTACTTCAAATTTAACTTCACCATCTACTAAGTGTACGTTTACTATTGTACCTTCTTTTAATTCTTGACCGATCATCAATCTTGCTAATGGTGTTTCAATTTGTCTTTGTACAAATCGTTTCAATGGTCTTGCACCAAATTGTGGTTCATACGCTTCTTCAGCTATCCACTCTTTCACATCTTGGTCTACACTCACTTTGATGTGTTGATCTACTAATCGAATGTTTAAGTTTGTAATAATATGATCTACGATATGACTCATATCTTTAATAGAAAGTGGTTTGAATAATACGATATCATCCATTCTGTTTAATATTTCTGGTTTAAAGTATGCATGCAAGCTATCGTCTACTTGTTTTTTAGCTGATTCTTCAATTTCACCATTTTCAGTAACGCCATCTAATAAATATTGTGATCCAATGTTACTTGTCATAATGATAATTGTATTTTTAAAATCAACACTGCGACCTTTTGCATCTGTTAATCTACCTTCATCTAATAATTGAAGTAATACATTAAACACATCATTGTGTGCCTTTTCAATTTCATCTAATAAAATAACTGAATATGGTTGTCTTCTAACCGCTTCTGTTAATTGGCCACCTTCTTCATAACCTACATAACCTGGAGGCGCACCAATCAAACGTGCTACAGAGTGTTTTTCCATATATTCACTCATATCAATTCTGATCATATGTTTTTCAGAATCAAATAATGTTGCTGCTAATGTCTTAGCTAATTCAGTTTTACCGACACCAGTAGGACCTAAGAATAAGAAACTACCAATCGGTCTATTTGGGTCTTTAATACCTGCTCTTGCTCTTACAACAGCATCTGACACTAAATCTACAGCTTCATCTTGACCAACAACTCTTTCATGTAGAATGTCTGAAAGTTTAAGTAATTTTTCTCTTTCAGTTTCAACAAGTCTTGATACTGGGATACCTGTCCATTGACTGACGATATAACCAATTTCTTCATCTGTTACAACTTCTCTAATAAGTCGGTCATGATCAGATCCTGTTTCTTCAGCAAATGCTTCTTCTAATTCTTTTAATTCTGCTTCTATTTGTGGAATCTTGCCGTGTTTAAGTTCTGCTGCTTTAGCTAAATCATATTGATTTTCTGCATTTTCAAGCGCTTGTTTACTTTCATCTAATTCTGCTCTTTTATCTTGTAATGATTTGATTTGTTCTTTCTCTTGTTCAACTTTACTTTGTAATTGTTGTTGTTTTTCTTTTTCATCGGCTAATTCTTTTTGTAATTCTTCTAGACGAATTTGACTGCTTTGGTCAGATTCTGATTTAAGTGCATTTTCTTCAATTTCTAACTGCATCACACGTCTATTTACAGCATCTAACTCAGTTGGATTAGAACCCATTTCTGTACGTATTGTTGCACAAGCTTGGTCTACTAAATCTATCGCTTTGTCTGGTAAGAATCTATCTGTAATATATCTATCTGATAATTCAGTTGCTGCCACTAATGCTCTATCTTGAATACGAACACCATGGTGTACTTCATATCTTTCTTTCAAACCTCTTAAAATTGAAATAGTATCTTCTAAGTCAGGTTCTTTAACGTTTACTTTTTGGAAACGTCTTTCTAATGCTGAATCTTTTTCAATGTATTGACGATATTCATTTAAAGTTGTTGCACCGATACAGTGTAACTCACCTCTTGCTAACATTGGTTTAAGCATGTTACCTGCATCCATTGCACCGTCTGTTTTACCTGCACCAACTAACATATGAATTTCATCAATGAATAATAAAATTCTTCCTTCAGATTCTTTAACTTCTTTTAAGACTGCTTTTAATCTTTCTTCAAATTCACCGCGGAATTTGGCACCAGCTACTAATGCTGATAAATCTAATTCAAAAATTGTTTTATCTAATAGTGATTCAGGAACATCTCTTTTAACAATTCGTTGAGCAAGTCCTTCTACAATGGCTGTTTTACCAACACCAGGCTCACCTATTAATACTGGGTTATTTTTAGTTTTTCTACTTAATATACGAATCGTATTACGAATTTCCTCATCTCTACCGATTACAGGATCCATTTTCCCTTTTCGAACTTCTTCGACTAAATCTCTACCGTATTTAGATAATGCTTCATATTGTACTTCAGGATTTTGTGATGTCACACGATTCCCTCCTCTTATTTTATTAATAATTTCATTAATGACTTCTTTTTTATTGCCTACAATATCGATTGTTGTTTGGTCAACTTCGATGGCTGCTTTTAAGATATGCTCCATAGACATATAGTCATCTTGCATTTCTTCTTTAATTTTATCTGCTTTATTAAATAATTCATTAAGCTTTGGCGAAATATATTGTCCATATTGGACGTTATCACCTTTAACTACAGAATATTGTTTTAACTTTTGTTCATATTTATCTTTTAAAATTTCTGTATCAATATTTGCTCTTTCAAGCGTTCTTTTAAAAATACTTTCATCTTCATTTAATGCTGCAAGTAATACAGCTTCTATTTCAATATTTTGTAGTTGATATGATTGTGATAATTGTTGTGCTTGTTCAATTGCACTTTGTACGGAATATGTCATCTGATTAATATCCAAATGTATCACCTCTTTAAATTTTCAACGGCCAATAGTTTGACTATCTTTGACCTTAATTTGATTATATACCTTTTGACCTTCTTTGACAAATATAAAGCACCAAAATTACAAACCTTTTTTATGACATTTTATGGTAAACTATAAGTGAAATCATAAGGGGAAGTGATCTTTTGCAAACTACATATACAGAAGCAACTTCAATTATTGAGTATATTATTCAACATGGTCAACGACACCATTTTGATGCCCACCATTATATATACCATACTGGAGACTTATGTAATCATATTTATGTAATTGTAGAGGGAAAAGTCATTACACATCGCGTAATGGAAGACGGGAAAGAATTTAATACTAAACTATTAGGCAGACATAGTATTTTCGGTTCGACTACATTATTTTGTGGAAGAAAGACACATAGCCTTTCAGCAAGAGTAAAAGAAGCAGCTGTCGTATTTAGTATTCCTAAAGTACAATTCGAAGAAGCCATTTTAAACGATGAAGTGCTTAAATATGAATGGTTACTGTGGGTACAAAATGAAAACGAAAAAAATGAATATCAAATTAGAGATGTCTACACACTTGGTAAAACAGGTGCATTCTATTCAATATTGATTAAATTAGCAAATACATATGGCATACAAGATGAAAATAGCATTTTGATCAATGTAGATTTAACCAATCATGAATTAGCCAATTTTTGTAATGTAACAAGAGAAAGTGTTAACCGTATGTTGAGTAATTTAAAGAAAGAGAAAATCGTCTCCATCAATCATAAGAAAATCACAATACACGACTTAGATTATTTAAAGCGAGCCATCAATTGCGAAAATTGTCCTTTATCCATATGTAGGATAGAATAAGGATTAAGATTTTAAAACCTTTATTCTATAAGGAGGATATCAATGAAAAACTTAATCTGGATTATTCTAGGTTTATGTAGTTTAGCCTATTCTATAAATTTATTTTATAATGCAATTTTTAATAACAAGCCTTTGAATCCTGTTACCACTATCATATTGATATTCGTTATATTTTATATCGTCTATGCTTTAATCTCAGACAAGCATAAGAAACCAAAGTCTAATAATAATTAATTTCAGACAAATAACTATAAACAACAAAAGCAGTAGAGATCATGTTTTAAACATGATCTCTACTGCTTTTTGATTACTTTTAGCTTACACCTAATGCAATTTTAGCGTAACGTGACATTTTGTCTTTGCCCCATGGTGGATTCCAGACAATGTTAACTTCTGTTTCTTTAATTTCAGGTAATTCTGCTAATGCAGTTTTAACCTGATCTATAATTTGTGGCCCCATTGGACAACCCATAGAAGTTAAAGTCATTTCTACTGTGCATAATCCTTCGTCGTCTAAGTCAACGTTATATACAAGACCTAAGTTAACTATGTCTATTCCTAGTTCTGGGTCAATTACATTCTCAAGTGCACCGATAATACTATCTTTCATTGCTTCTTCCATATTTTCACCTCATTCTAAAAGTTACTATATATAATATATCAAATTTAAAGCATGGGTTAAAGAAAATGATATGATATTATTGTATGTATCATAAAGAAAAATGGTAAGGAGTTATCGATATGGAAAAACATTTAATTTGTTTAGATTTAGATGGCACATTATTAAACGATGAAAAGCGCATCTCACCTTTTACTAAAAAAGTATTACAGTATTTAAAAAAATCCGGTCATGAAATTATGATTTCAACTGGTAGACCATATCGAGCAAGTGTGGATTATTACAATGCAATGAATATGAATACCCCGATCATTAATTTTAATGGTGCTTATATTCATCATCCAACAGATAATAGGTTCCCAACGAAACATGAACAATTTGATACTCGTATCGCATACAAAATTTATAAAGATATTAGTCAACTTGATATTAAAAATATTATTGCTGAAGTTAAAGACCAAGTGTATATCAACAACTATGATCAATCATTATTTGAAGGATTCAGTATGGGCAATCCTGAAATAAAATATGGAGAACTTGATCAATTACTACCTGAATCTCCTACGAGTTTATTAATTCAAGCAGAAGAAAGTGAAATTCCACGTATTAAAAGGCATTTAAATAAACACTATGCTGAATTTATAGAACATCGTCGTTGGGGTGCTCCATTTCCTGTTATTGAAATTGTTAAAAAGGGTATTAACAAAGGTAAAGCGGTAAAATATGTCGCTGAATATTTAGATATAGATTTTGATAATATTATTGCTTTTGGTGATGAAGATAATGATTTTGAAATGATTCAATTTGCCAATTATGGTATCGCAATGGGAAATGCTATTCCAGAACTTAAAGAAATTGCAACAGAAGTTACAGACACTAATAATAATGATGGTATCGGAAAATACTTAAACAAACATTTTGACTTAAATATGTAAGGGGATTTTTACATGAAAATGATCGTGGATAGTGGTTCAGATTTAACGTTATCTCAAATTGAAGAAAAAGGATTTTACTTCTTACCTTTCGGAATTGTCATTGATGATCAAAATAAAGTTGATCAATATGAAATCTCAAACGAAGAAGTATTAGCAGCAATTAAAAACAATAAACATCCAAAGACGAATCAAGCTACTATGGAACAAATGACAAAAGTATTTACTGAAGTTGCAGAAAAGAAAGAACAAGCCATTTACTTAGCTTTTAGTAGTGCTTTAAGTGGGACATATCAAACGGCTTGCTTAGTTAAAGAACAAGTGAAAGAAACATACCCAGACCTTGATTTAACGATTTACGACACATTAAGTGCATCAATGGGATGCGGTAAATTAATTCTCGATGTACAAGATAAAATTGAACAGTCCTATACTTTTGAAGAGCTTGACGCTTATATTAAAGAGCGAATTGATAAAATTAGACACTTATTTACAGTTAAAGATTTAAACTATTTAGCTAGTGGTGGCAGACTTTCTAAAGGACAAGCATTTTTAGGTAATTTATTAAATATTAAGCCACTCCTTCATGTTGAAGAAGGTAAACTTGTTCCGATTGAGAAGCATCGAGGCTCTAAAAAATTATGGCATGCCATTATTGATAAGATGAAAAAAGAAAATAGTGATTACTCTGGTGACATTATTTATATGACACATGCTGATGATATTGAAGAAGCAGAAAAAATTAAAGCACTGATACAATCAAATCTTTCACCTAAAGATGTTGTCATTTCAAATATCGGACCAGTTATATGTTCACACACTGGTAGTGGCACAGTCGCTATATTCTATTATAAGGAGTGATGGTAAGTGGCTAAAATTATCGTAATCGGTGCAGTTGCTGGAGGCGCAACAGTTGCATCGCAAATTCGACGACTTGATCCGGATAGTGATATTACAGTTTATGAAAAAGATAGAGATATGAGCTTTGCAAACTGTGGCCTTCCCTATTATTTAGGAGAAGTCGTAGAAGATAGAGATATGATGTTATCAGCGACACCTGATCAATTTAAAGAGAAAAAACATATTACAGTTAAAACTTATCATGAAGCAATCGAATTAAATGATGCTAAAAAAACAATCACGATTAAAAATCATGAAACTGGTGAAATTTTTGAAGATGTATATGACAAACTTATTTTAAGTCCGGGTTGTCGTGCAAGACATTTAGGTTTTCAATCTGACCGTGTATTCACATTAAGAAACTTAGTAGATACTGACAAAATAGAAGACTTTATTCAAAAAGAAAATGTTCAATCTGCATTAATTGTCGGTGCTGGTTATGTGAGTTTAGAAATTTTGGAGAATTTATATAATAGAAATATCCATACAACTTTGATACATCGTAGCGACCACATTAATAAAAGTATGGATAAAGATTTAAATAAAGTTATATTTGATGAGTTAGAAAAACGACATATTCCTTATAAATTAAATGAAGAAATTGCGGATATTTCAGGACGAGAAGTAACTTTTAAATCCGGTATAACAGAGTCATATGACATAGTCATTACTGGTGTTGGAATTGAACCAAATAGTGATTGGTTAAAATCATCTTCACTTAAATTAAATGAAAAAGGCTATATCCCAGTAAATGAATATTTCGAAACGAATTTAGATGATGTATATGCATTAGGTGATGTGATTGAAACATTCTATAGACATACAAAGAAACCAACTAGTGTCACTTTAGCTTGGGGTGCCCATAGAGCAGCAGTATTAATCGCTGAAAATATTACTTCAAATTCATCAAGTCCTAAAGCTACTTTCAAAGGTTTACTTGGTACAAATATTGTGAAAATGTTTGATTATGCATTAGGTAGTGTTGGCGTTTCAGAAAGTGAACTCTCAAATTATGATTATGAAGTAGTTGAACAAACTCAAAAACAACATGCTGGCTATTATCCTAGTGCCGAACCACTTACATTACGCGTTTATTTTGATAAAGCAACACGCAAAATATTACGTGCATGTGCAGTCGGTAAAGATGGTGCTGATAAACGAATTGATATTATAGCTACAGCAATAATAGGAGACCTAACTGTAGACGAACTACGTGATATCGAGATCGCTTATGCACCACCATTCTCTAGTCCAAAAGATATTGTTAATATGATTGGTTATAAAGCACAATCAATATAAAAGCATGTGAATTATAATAGAGCGACCCGAAAACGATGTTTTCGGGTCGGTAATTTTATTTATCGGCCTGTAAATCCTGTTTTCGGGTCGATAATTTTATTTATCGACCTGTAAATCCTGTTTTCGGGTCGATATTTTATTTTATCGGAGTCAAGTCCATATGTTTGTGTAATATCTTTAGTATGTAATCAACCTTTGGTTTTTAATGAATCGAACAACTATATTTGTTTTGAAGTT
>NZ_JAJNHJ010000041.1:0-19265 GCF_022386965.1 Mammaliicoccus sp. B-M6 | reverse complement strand
AGTTAAGCTCTTTAGCGCCGATGGTAGTTGGGCTTACGTTCCGCGAGAGTAGGACGTTGCCGGGCAAATGTTTATAAATGGATGCGATGAGCCGCACTCGAGACCTGTTAGGTCTCTTTTTTTATGTTTAAATTTAGTTGAAATAAAGTAGAAGATAAAGGGCATGTATACAGTACATAATAAATAAAGATATAACAGGGTTTATATCAAAAAAACATCTCATTTCTTTCTGTAATAAACAGAGAAATGAGATGTTTTAATTTGGTTACGTACTTATATTAGCGATGTTTTAATTTGGTTACGTACTTATATTAGCGATGTTTTAATTTGGTTACGTACTTATATTAGCAATGAATAAAGCATTTTATTCTTATTAATATAGATGTATTTAGGATCAAATTCGCTAACGTTCTTATAAAGTTGGTCTAAATCGTTATGATCTTTAAGTTGAATACCTATAATAACAGAACCAGTATTTTGGCTCGATTTTTTTAAGTATTCAAATTTTGTTATATCATCATTTGGTCCAAGTACTTCGTTAACAAATTCTCTTAATGCCCCTGGTCTTTGTGGGAAGTTAACAATAAAGTAATGTTTCATATCTTCAAATAAAAGTGAGCGTTCCTCAATTTCTTTCATTCGGTTAATATCATTGTTACCACCACTGACAATACAAATAACATTTTTACCTTTAATTTCATTTTTATAATGATTAAGTGCAGTGACACTTAAAGCGCCAGCTGGTTCTGCAATAATAGCTTGTTTAGAGTACATATCTAGGATTGAACTACATACTTCACCTTCATCTACAGCAACAAAGTCATCAACAACATTTTTTGAAATTTCGAATGTTAATTGTCCAACTTTCCCTACTGAAGCGCCATCTACAAATTTATCGATATCCGTTAATGTAACAATTTTATTAGCTTTAACAGATTGAGCCATACTACTTGCTCCAAGTGGTTCTACACCAATGACTTGTGTAGTAGGCATTGTATCTTTAAGATAAGTGCCTACTCCTGAAATTAAGCCACCGCCACCAATTGCAGCGAAGCAATAATCAAATTTGATATCTTCTTCTTCTGCATAATCTACTATTTCTTTAGCGATCGTACCTTGACCAGCAATTGTATTAATATTATCAAATGGATCAATAAAGCTTAATCCAAATTGTTCAGTATAATCTAACGCATGTTTTAAGCAATCATCAAAAGTATCGCCAATTAATTCTATTTGTACAAATTCACCACCGAAAAATTTAACTTGATTAATTTTTTGAGCTGGTGTTGTTACTGGCATAAATATAACAGCTTTGATTTCGAGTTGTTTAGCCGTGAATGCGATACCTTGTGCATGATTACCTGCGCTCGCACAACTAACGCCATTTGCTCGTTCTTCGTCTGTTAACTGATTAATTGCATAGTACGCACCTCTTAATTTAAAGGAACGTACCCATTGCAAATCTTCTCTTTTTAAATATACATTACAGTCAAACTTCTGTGATAAATACATATCTTTTTCTAATGGTGTTTGTTTTACTGTATCTTTTAATTTTAAAAATGCTTCTTTTATATCTTCAGCACTTAAACGTGTTTTTAAGGTCATTCTACCACTCCCAATTATCAGCACTTAAACGTGTTTTTAAGGTCATTCTACCACTCCCAATTAGTTGTGCATTTTTTCATATTGGTTGATCTGTTCTTCATAAGTTAATGTAATAGCAATATCATCTAAACCATTAACCAATTTATTCTTCCATGTCGCATCTATATCAAAATGATATTTTGCTTCAGGTGTAATAATAAGTTGGTTAGGTAAATCAATCGTTATTTCACTATGTTGCGCTATTGCTTCTCTGTCTTCTTTATTTTCAATTACAATAGGTAACATACCATTTTTAGTACAGTTCATATAAAATATATCACTAAAACTACCTGCTATAATGATTAAGAATCCAAAGTCTTTTAATGCCCAAGCTGCGTGTTCTCTTGATGAGCCACAACCAAAATTATCACCTGAAATGAGTATGCTTGCACCTTTGTATTCTGGTTTATTTAAGTTGAAATCTGGATTATCAGAGCCATCTTCTAAATAACGCCATTCGTCGAATAAGAAGGGGCCAAAACCAGTTTTAGAAATTCTTTTCAAAAAAGCTTTTGGAATGATTTGATCCGTATCAATATTATCATTGAGTAGGGGAACTGTTTTACCATTAAAAATATTAATTGGTTCCATTTAAATGACCACCTTTCTAGTATCTACAAATCTTCCGTTAATAGCTGCTGCTGCTGCCATTGCAGGAGATACAAGATGCGTTCTTGCGCCTTTACCTTGACGACCTTCAAAGTTACGGTTACTTGTTGAAGCACAGTGAACACCGTTAGGAACTTGGTCAGGGTTCATTCCTAGACACATTGAACATCCAGGTTCACGCCAATCAAATCCTGCTTCTTTGAAAATTTTATCTAGACCAAGCGCTTCTGCTTGAAGTTTAACACTTCTAGATCCAGGAACGACTATTGCTGTAATATCTTGATGGACTTTATGACCATCTACAATTTTACTTGCTTCAATAAGATCTGAAAGTCTTGCATTTGTACAAGAACCAAGGAAAACATAACCTAGAGGAATATCTCTAGCAGTTTGACCTGGTTGAAGGCCCATGTAATTATAGGCTCTTTCATCATTTAAATCTTTAATTTCTGGGAATGGCGTATTAAAACTAACACCCATTTCAGGACTTGTACCCCAAGTTACTTGTGGTTCAAGATCACTTACGTCTACAGTAATTACTTTATCGTAAGTAGCATCTTCATCTGAATACAAAGTTTTCCAATCTTCAATAGCTGCTTCAAAGTTCTCTGGTTGATATTTACGTCCTCTTACATATTCAAAAGTTGTTTCATCTGGCTTCATCATGCCATATTTAGCACCAGCTTCGATTGCCATATTACAAATTGTCATTCGCTCATCCATTGTCATATTAGAAATAGCTTCACCAGCGAATTCTAAAGCGTAACCAGTACCAAAATCAACTCCGTGTTGATTGATTAAGTATAGGATAATATCTTTAGCATAAACACCAGTTGGCAATGTACCATCAACTTGAATTTTCAAGTTCTTTGGTTTAGTTTGCCATAGTGTTTGAGTTGCAAAAACATGTTCGACTTCACTTGTACCTATACCAAAAGCAATAGCTCCAAATGCACCATGCGTTGCAGTATGTGAATCTCCACATACGATAGTTTTACCTGGTTGTGTTAAACCTGTTTCTGGGCCAACCATATGCACGATACCTTGTTCATCTGAACCCATATCAAATAACTTTACACCAAATGCTTCACAGTTTTTTTGCAAAGCACTAATTTGTTTATTAGCAATTTCATCTCTAATATTGAATATATCAACTGTAGGTACATTATGATCCAATGTTCCAAACGTTCGATCGGGACGTCTTACTGTCCTATTTTGTAATCTTAAGCCTTCGAATGCTTGAGGAGATGTAACTTCATGAATAAGGTGTAAGTCGATGTATAATAATTGGGGTTCACCTTCTTTACCAGCTATTATATGTCGATTCCATACTTTATCAAATAATGTTTGAGACATGTCGTTTTCCTCCTTCTAAATATTATTTTTGATTGCTTCGAAGACTTCAGATGTACTGTTATTTCCACCTAAATCTTTAGTTGCAATACCTTTCTTGATTGTGCTAAATACGATATCTTCTAAATACTGAGCGCATTCAGGTTGATGTAAACTTTCTCTAATACACATTGCTAATGATAGTAACATACCACTTGGGTTTGCTTTATTTTGACCGGCTATATCAGGTGCAGAACCGTGTATTGGTTCATATAAACTTGGTCCATTCTCACCAAAACTTGCAGAAGGTGAAAGGCCAAGTGATCCTGGAATAACTGAAGCTTCATCACTAAGAATATCTCCAAATAAATTTTCAGTTACAATAACATCAAACTGTTTAGGATTTGTAATTAAATGCATGCTACATGCGTCTACTAAGAGATGATTTAGTGTAACATCTGGATATTCTTTAGAAACTTGTTCTAATGTTTGTCTCCAAAGTTTAGAAGAGCTTAGTACATTTTCTTTATCTACTGATGTAACGGTTTTATTTCGTTTAGTAGCTAGCTGAAATGCAACGTGTGCGATTCTTGTAATTTCTTCTTTAGTATATGCAAGTGTGTCAATTGCTTTTTCATAATCAAAATATTTTGGTTCTCCAAAATATAAACCGCCTGTTAATTCACGTACAATTATAAAATCAGTACCTTTGACGAGTTCTTCTTTTAATGGTGATAAATGTGCAGTTGATTCAGTAACAATTGTTGGTCTAATGTTAGCAAATAATTTCAATGCTTTTCTAATACCTAATAGGCCGTGTTCTGGTCTATTTTTTGGATCAGTCCATTTAGGACCACCAACGGCTCCTAATAATATTGCATCACTGTTTTGACAAGCAGTTAGAGTTTCTGGAGGTAAAGGCTCGCCATGTTTATCGATGGCGATACCTCCAAAATCTTTAGTGTCTATTTCATAATCAAAATTAAATTTCTTTGATAATAATTCTAGTATTTCAATACTACCTTCTAAAATTTCTGGACCGATTCCATCACCGGGTAGGGCAGTGATTTTGTATGTCATGACTTTACGCCTTCTTTCAATTTGTTCTCACTGTGTTTAGCATGTGCTTCAACATATGCCTTACAAGAAGCATATAGGATATCGTAGTCAATACCGATACCTGTATATACTTCGTCTTCAAATTCTACTTGAACGTGTACTTCAGCTTGAGCATCCGTACCTTCTGTAATAGATTCAATTCGATATTGTTGTAATTCAGGTGTGTAATCAAAAATTCTATCAATTGCATTATAAATTGATGTAATTGAACCTGAACCAATAGATGAGTCTTTATAAGTATTTCCTTCTTTATCTTCAATAACGACAACAGCGCTTTGTAAGCCATTCGATACAAATTGAAGTTGAAGTGCATTTACTTTATAGTATGCATTTTCTTCATGTTCACTACCTTGAAGGATAGCGTGTATATCTCGATCAGTTACTTGTTTTTTCTTATCTGCGACTGATTTGAATTGTTTAAATACTTCCACTTGTTCATCTGGTGAGAGATTATATCCAAGTTCAACTAACTTTTCGCTAAATGCGTGTTTACCAGATAGTTTACCAAGTGGTAATGAATTTTTAACAACACCGACAAGTTGAGGTGTCATAATTTCATAAGTTTCTGGGTTTTTCAAAATACCATCTTGATGAATACCAGATTCATGACTGAAGGCATTTTGACCAACGATCGCTTTGTTTCTAGGGACTCGAAGACCTGAATATCTACTTACCATGTCACTTGTGTTTTTAGTTTCAGCTAGATTGATATTAGTAGATAGGTTGTAATGATCTTGTCTAACGTGTAGTGCAAGTGCAATTTCTTCAAGAGCAGTATTACCAGCACGTTCACCGATACCATTAATTGCACCTTCAACTCTTCGTGCACCATTTTCAAAAGCAGATAGGGCATTTGCTACAGCAAGACCTAAATCATCATGACAATGAGAACTATATATCACTTCATGATCACTTTTAATTGTTTCAATAAGTGTCTTAAAGATTTGACCATATTCTGTAGGATAAGAATAACCAACCGTATCTGGAATATTGATAATATCTGCACCAGCATCAACTGCTGTTTGCACTGCTTTAATTAAAAATGGTAAAGGTGTTCTTGTAGCATCTTCAGGTGAAAATTGAACTTTTTCAAATAATGTTTTTGCATAAGTTACATTTTCAGTAATAGATGCTAATACTTGTTCTTCAGTCATTTTCAATTTATATTCCAAGTGGATAGGGCTAGTTGCTAAGAAAACATGAATTTGTCTATGTTGTGCTTCTTTTGTTGATTCATGTACAGCATCGATATCTGACTTTTTACATCTAGCTAATCCGCAAACTGCAGTTGTTGTTAATGCTTTAGCAATACTTTCTACTGATTTAAAACTACCTTCACTAGAAGCGGGGAAGCCAGCTTCTATTACATCGACTCCCCATTTTTCTAGTTGTATAGCAATTTTGAGGCGTTCATCAAATGAAAAACTGACGCCTGGTGTTTGTTCTCCATCTCTAAGTGTTGTATCAAATATTTGAATATGGTCTGACATAATAATCCTCTCCTTAAATTCTAGTACTTTTATTTAGTTTGAATACTTTTAGCTTTAACGAATGGCATCATGTCACGTAATTCTCTACCTACTGATTCGATTTGATGTCCTTGTTGCTCTTTACGCATTCTTAGGAATTCTTCGAAGCCATTTTCGTTATCTTTAATGAAGCGATCACTGAAAGCTCCTGTTTGAATATCTTTAAGTACTTCTTTCATATTTTCTTTAACATCAGGTGTGATAACACGTTCACCAGATACATAATCTCCAAATTCTGCAGTGTTTGAAATAGAATAACGCATGTTTTCCATTCCGCCTTCATACATTAAATCAACGATTAATTTCATTTCATGTAATACTTCGAAGTAAGCAATTTCTGGTTGGTAGCCAGCTTCAACTAATGTTTCGAAACCAGATTGGATAAGTTTCGTTACACCACCACAAAGTACTGCTTGTTCACCGAATAAATCAGTTTCAGTTTCTTCTTCAAAGCTTGTACCAATAACACCAGCTCTAGTAGCACCGATACCTTTTGCATAACTTAATGCTAATTGAGTTGCTTTGCCTGTAGCATCTTGATATACAGCGTATAGTGCAGGTACAGCACTTCCTTCAGTAAATGTACGTCTAACTAGGTGACCTGGTCCTTTTGGTGCAACTAAGAATACATCTACGTTTGCTGGTGGTTGAATAACTTTAAAGTGAATATTAAATCCATGAGCAAATACTAAAGCATTTCCTTCATCTAAGTTAGGTTCAATTTCTTCTTTATAAACTTGTCCTTGAATTTCATCTGGTAATAGAATCATTACAACGTCAGATTGTTTTACAGCTTCATCTACTGGATATACTTCAAAACCATCTTCTTTAGCTTGATCAAATGATTTACCTGGACGAATACCAATTACAACATCATAACCGTTATCTTTTAAGTTCTGTGCATGTGCATGTCCTTGTGAACCATATCCAACTACTGCGATTTTCTTACCTTGTAATGCGTCCTCTGTTACCGTGTTGTCATAAAATACTTTAGTCATAATAAATGCCTCCATTAATTTGTTTTATTTTGTATTATAGTAATCCTGCAGAACCTGTTCGTGACACTTGTGTCACAGGATATATTTTTAAATCATCCAATAGATTTTCTATTGTTTGATGGGTTCCAATTGCTTGAATATAAATATAATCTTCTAAATCTTTTAAAATGGTTAATTGACCTTCATAAGGCTTAATGATTTTTTCGAACGTTTGATAATCGTCAGGATGTCCTAACTTGATTAAAATAAGTTCTCTATTAAATAGGTTGTTATCTGTAATATCTAGGGCAGATATTACATTTACTTGCTTTTCTAACTGCTTAATAATTGTTTCTGTACTACTTTCATCTGAAACATCCACAATAAATGTAATATTTGTGATGCCCTCTGTTTCAGTAGGCGTTGCAGAAAGAGAAACAATGTTGTATTGTCTCCTTACAAAAATGCTTGTAAGTCGGTTGAGTGTACCCGCTCTATCGAGTACTTGAGTCTTAATTGTTCTTTTCATTATTCAACGCCCTCCATTTTGTAGTTTGGTTGTCCACTTGGAACCATTGGAAGTACTGGTTCAGAAGGGGAAATTCTAATTTCGATTAAGGCTGGGCCTTTATGAGCGAATGCTTCATCAAGTGTAGATTCTAATTTGTCGTTAGAATCGATCATGAAACCTTTAACACCATAGCTTTCAGAAAGCTTCATAAAGTCAGGCTGCCCAGCAAATACTGAATGAGAAAAACGTTGGCTATAAAATTTATCTTGCCATTGTTTAACCATACCTAAAGCACCATTGTTGATTAATACGATTTTGATGTCATTATCAAATTCATTTAAAATGGCCATTTCTTGGTTAGTCATTTGGAAACCACCGTCACCAACAAAGGCAACAACTGTCTTGTCAGGGTGTGCAAACTTGGCACCCATAGCAGCTGGAATACCGAAGCCCATTGTTCCTAAACCACCGCTTGTAATAATTTGACCATGTGTTTTAAATGGATAATATTGTGCAACCCACATTTGATGTTGACCTACGTCAGTTGCAACAAGTGCATCTCCGTTTGTAATCTTTCCGATATACTCAATTGCTTGTTGAGGCTTAATGAAGTCATCAGTTGGTTTGTCGTATCTAAATGGATATGTTGCTTTATTTGATAGACAATGTTCATACCATTCATGATGGATAAGCTCATGAGAATCATATTCTAATAGTGCTTCTAATGTTTGTTTTGCATCGGCAATAATACCTAAATCTGTAGGAATGATTTTGTTAATTTCACATGGATCGATATCTACATGAATAACTTTAGCGTCTTTTGCGAATTCATCTGGGTTACTTGCTAGACGATCATCAAATCGACTTCCAAAGTTAATTAACAAATCACATTCTGTTAATGCCATGTTACTTGCATATGATCCATGCATACCGCCCATACCTAAGAATAATGGGTCAGAGTAGGGGATAGAACCTAATCCAAGCAAAGTGTTTACAACAGGAATTTTGTATTTATTAGCAAATGCTGTAAGTTCCTTTGAAGCTTCAGCGTGGTTAACACCAGCCCCAGCAAGGATAATTGGTTTCTTAGCTAAACGAATCATTTGGATAACTTGTTCAATCTCTTTATCTTCTGGCGTTAAGTTAATATGATATCCAGGTAAATTAAGCTCTCTTGGAGAAACTTCAACTGTTTCTAGAACACCGATATCTTTAGGAAAATCGATTACAACTGGCCCTTTACGACCAGTTGAAGCAATATGAAATGCTTCATCAATAATCTTTGGAATATCTTTTACATCTGTAATTTGATAATTATGCTTTGTAATAGGTGTTGTCATAGAGAGTAAATCCGCTTCTTGGAAAGCATCTTTACCAATACCTGGTCTGTGAACTTGTCCAGTCAGTACAACTAGTGGAATTGAATCACTCATAGCATCAGCTATTCCAGTAATTGTATTAGTTGCGCCAGGTCCACTTGTAACGACTACAACACCAGGTTTACCTGTAACTCTTGCATATCCTTCAGCTGCGTGAACTGCACCTTGCTCGTGTCTCGTAAGAATATGAGGCACTTTACCTTCATAAAAGGCATCATATAAAGGCAAGACAGCACCGCCAGGATATCCAAAGATGTAATCGACTTCTTGATCAATAAAGGATTGGACAAGTAATTCTGCCCCTGTGTAAGTTATTGTCTTTTCTTTAGTTGCTTCATCTGGTTCTTTGTATGATTTAGTAGTTAGTGCCATGCAAATCACTCCTTAAATTAGTTCGTCCGGTACTTTCAAGATGCCTCCTGTATTTGCACTTGTTACAAGGGCAGTGTATCTTGCAAGATAACCAGTCTTAACTTTAGCTTTAAATGGTTCAATGTTTTGTTTTCTAGCATGTAATTCTGCTTCAGAAACATTTACATCTAATGTACGATTCGTTAAATCGATGATGATTTCATCACCGTCTTGGATGAGTCCGATAGGTCCACCCGCGGCAGCTTCTGGTGAAATATGTCCGACAGCGATACCTCTTGTTGCACCAGAGAATCGACCATCTGTAATTAATGCAACATCTTTACCTAAACCTCTACCGACGATAGATGAAGTAGGTGCTAACATTTCTGGCATTCCAGGTCCTCCTTTAGGGCCTTCATAACGAATGACAACAACGTGACCTTCTCTAACAGTATGGTTATCAATTGCTTCAACCGCTTCATCATGTGAACTAAAGCAAATCGCTTTACCAACAAATTTCTTGATTGATGGATCAACACCACCAACTTTAATAGCAGCACCATCTGGCGCGATATTTCCAAATAACATTGATAAGCCACCAGTTTCAGAGAATGGATTATCTCTTGTATGGATAACTTCTGTATTTTTAATTTCACGATGTTCGTTATTTTCTCTTAATGTTTTGCCTGTGACAGTAATACGGTCAGGATGTAAAACATTATCGAGTTTGAGTAATTCACCGATGATAGCTGGTACACCGCCTGCTTCATGTACATCATGCATTGAGTATGAAGAACTTGGTGCAATTTTAGATAGGTAAGGTGTACGTTTAGCTATTTCATTTACTCTATTTAAGTCATAATCGATACCAGCTTCATTTGCTAAAGCTAAAGTATGAAGGACTGTATTTGTAGAACCACCCATTGCCATATCTAAAGCAAATGCGTCATCAATTGCATCTTTAGTAATGATGTCTTTAGGTTTAATGTCTTTTTTAACTAAGTCCATTAGTTTAAAGGCTGCTTCTCTAATTAATTCTCTTCTTTCTTCTCCTACAGCAATAGCTGTTCCGTTATAAGGTAATGCTAATCCTAATACTTCCATTAAGGAGTTCATTGAATTTGCTGTAAACATGCCTGCACATGAACCACAAGTAGGGCATGCGTTCTTTTCCATATCTAAGAATTCTTCTTTCGTCATTGAACCACCTTTGAATGATCCAACTGCTTCAAACATCGAAGATAAAGTTAATGCTTTACCTGTTGCAGATAAACCAGCTTTCATTGGGCCACCTGAACAGAAGATAGCTGGTACGTTTGTTCTAACAGATGCTAGTAACATACCAGGTGTAATCTTGTCACAGTTTGGCATGTAGAATACGCCGTCAAACCAGTGTGCGTTAATAACAGTTTCAGCTGCGTCAGCAATAACTTCTCTACTTGGTAATGAGTAGCGCATCCCGATGTGACCCATTGCTATACCATCGTCAACACCGATTGTATTGAATTCAAATGGAATACCACCTGCTTCTCTAATCGCTTCTTTTGCGATATCCGCCAATTCCCTTAAATGAACATGTCCTGGGACAATATCAATGTAAGAATTGCAAATCGCAATAAATGGTTTATTCATATCCGTTGGGCTCTTGATTTGTCCTGTTGCATGTAATAGGCTTCTTGCAGGTGCTTGGTGATCACCTTTTTTGATCATGTCACTTCTCATAATTACACTCCTCTAGAAAAATAAAAAAGCAACGTCCCAATAAATATGGGACGTTGCTTCGAGTCCCATTCAAGTAGAAATAGGACTTAAACCATACAGTAAATTGAAACTTACTGTTGTTCGAGTCCTTCTAAGCGTAATAAAATCACTAATATGCTGTATTCGATTGTCGGTTTATTTGCCGTCATTGTGAATTTCATTACAACTCGTCCTTTCTTCTCAAATGTGAACCATATTTTTAGTTAAGATTTTTGAATAGTTAAAAAATTTATGTACTAAATTTAACGCATATCAGAATACATGTCAACAGAAGATTTAGATTTTTCTAAAAATTTAGATAATGAAAGCGTTTTATTGATAAATGAACCATTCATTACCCAATTAAATAAATATTTGTTATAATAGTTCAGTTAGTTTAAGTAAAGAAAAGGTAGGTGCCAAATTAGTGATTATTCAAGTTGACTCATTAGAAAAAACGCAGCAAATTGCTGAAAAATTAGCTCAAGTTGTAACTGAAAATGATATTATTTTGTTGAATGGAGATTTAGGAGCGGGTAAAACCACTTTTAGCCAATATTTCGGAAAGGCTTTAGGCGTTAAAAGAAACATTAATTCACCTACCTTTAATATAATAAAGTCCTATAAAGGGAGATTGCCTTTTCATCATATGGATTGTTATAGATTAGAAGATAGTGATGAAGATTTAGGATTTGATGAATACTTTAATGATAATGGTGTTACGATAATTGAATGGAGTGAATTCATTCAAGAATATTTACCTAAAGAGCGTTTAGAAATCAACATTAAGTATATTGACGCCGATAAAAGGGTGTTTGAAATAATTTCTAAAGGTGAACATTATAAACAGATAAAGGAAGTGCTAAATGATGACAACATTACTAATTGATACTTCTAATCAACCTTTAGCAGTAGCACTTGTTAAAGATGGAAATGTATTAATCAATTATCAGTCCAATATAAAGAAGAATCATTCATTACAATTAATGCCCGTTATTGAATCGTTAATGGATGAAGCGCAATTAACACCTCAATCATTGTCAGATATAGTCGTTGCCAATGGACCAGGTTCGTATACGGGGTTAAGAATTGGTATTACAACTGCAAAAACGATGGCATATACTTTGGATATTCCTTTATATGAAGTTTCATCTTTAAAGGCATTAGCAGCAACATATAACAACGAAAATGATCTTATTGTACCTTTATTTGATGCTAGAAGAGACCATGTATTTGCTGGTGTTTATCAATATAAGGATGATAAATTAGAAACAATCAAAGAAGATAGTTATATTTCTATTGAAGCATTGAATCAATTTTTAAAATCACAAAATCATCCATATATATTTATTGGTCACGATGTATTAAAGTTACAAGATAAGTTAGAAGGTAGAAGTCTTTCAAAATTACCTGATGCTTCAATAATGTATAACATTAAGGAACAACCGGTGTTAAATGTTCATGAACTAAAACCAAGATATCTAAAATTATCAGAGGCGGAACAAAATTGGAAAAACAATCAAACGAAGCATTAGAAATTAGAAAAATGTCAATTGAAGATGTCCCTCAAGTATACGAAATAGAAAATCATAGTTTTACGCAAAGTTCATGGTCTATTGACGCATTCTATCATGAGTTAGAGAAAAATGAATTTGCGCATTATTTTGTTGTATCTATAGGTGAAGAAATCATTGCATATTGTGGATTGTGGTTAGTTATTGATCAAGCACAAATTACGACAATATCTGTTGCCGAGCAATATAGAGGTAATGGAATAGGACAAATGTTATTAGAATATGCGATGACTTTTGCTAGTGCAACTTGTACAACGATGAGCTTAGAAGTAAGAGTGGATAATGAAGCGGCGAGACATGTTTATGAGAAAGCTGGCTTTACGTATGGTGGCGTTAGGAAAAATTATTATGGTGATGGAGAGGATGCTAAAGTGATGTGGGTGAGTCTAAAAAATGTCTGAATCAATTATATTAAGTATAGAAACAAGTTGTGATGAAACAGCAGCAAGTGTCATAAAAAACGGCAATGAAATTATCAGTAATGAAGTTGTAACACAAATGATGACACATAAAAAATTTGGCGGTGTAGTACCAGAAGTAGCGAGTCGTCAACACGTTGAAGTTATGACAACAGTGATTGATGAAGCTTTGAAAAATGCAAATATGCAAATGGATGACATTGATGCAATAGCTGTAACAGAAGGTCCAGGATTAATTGGTGCTTTACTTGTCGGTGTTGCAAGTGCTAAAGCTTTAGCATTTAGTCATCAAAAGCCACTTATTCCAGTTCATCATATTGCAGGGCATATTTATGCTAATCATCTCGTTAAACCATTAGAATTTCCTTTAATTGCATTAATCGTTTCTGGTGGACATACAGAACTGATTTACATGAAAAATCATTTAGATTTTGAAGTTATAGGTGAAACGCGTGATGATGCAGTCGGTGAAGCATATGACAAAGTTGCTAGAACAATAGGTTTACCATATCCAGGAGGTCCTGAAGTTGATAGACTTGCACAAATCGGTCAAGATACTTTGAATTTCCCTAGAGTATGGTTAGAGAAAGACAGTTATGATTTCAGTTTCAGTGGGTTGAAAAGTGCGGTTATTAATACATTGCATAATAAAAAGCAAAAAAATGAAGAAATCATTAAAGAAGATGTTGCGACTAGTTTCCAAAATAGTGTTGTTGAAGTACTTGTCGGCAAAACAATGGCCGCAGTTAAAGACTATGATGTTCAACATTTAATTGTAGCTGGTGGTGTAGCTGCGAATAAAGGTTTGCGTCATGCACTTGAACAAGAATCAAACAAATTAGGAATAGATCTTAGTATTCCACCATTAAATTTATGTACAGATAATGCTGCCATGATAGGGTCAGTAGCTCATTTCTTATATGAAAATAACCGCTTTTCAAATATGAAATTAAACGGTAAAAGTTCTCTAGATATTGAAGCATTTTAATATACAATAATTCGTAATATTGCACTATAGACGTTATACTCAATATGATATAAAAAGATTGAGGAGGCGTTGTAAAGTGGAAGTGAATACTTATTTTAATTTTAAAAATAGTATTGAAGCATTAAAGTTCTACGAAGAAAAATTAGGTGCAACGGATATTATGAGAGTTCCGGGTAACCATGAGATGTTTAAAGATGCACCTGATGAATTTAAATTGCCCGAATCTTTTACAATGAACGCGAGCTTTAACTTATTAGGGAAGACATTTTTATGTAGTGACACTTGGCAAAATAAAGATATTAATAACGAAGGCGCTCAAGCATGTTTTCAGTTTAATTATAACGATGAAGAAGATAGAGCAGCTGTCATCGAATTGTTTAAGAAAGCAGAAGAAGCGGGTTGTAAAATTGATATGCCTTTAAACGAGGTAGAGTGGTCACCACTCTTTGGTTCATTCCAAGATCCATTTGGTGTAACTTGGATGGTAAATGCATATACAGAATAGGATAAAAGGACGTTCAAAAATTTTGAACGTCCTTTTTTATTTGCGTGCGTATTTGCCTTCACTATTCGTATAGTCAATATAATCTTTTATACGTTGATCATATTCTTCTTTAGTTATAATTTTATGTTTCAATAGTTCCTTAGCTTTCGTTGTATAATTTTCAATGTTAGATTGTTTCATAAATCATCATCCCTTCTGTAGCATACACAAGACCAATTAATCAATGAAATTTAACTCTAAGCACATCATTAACTTCAAAATTAAAGTAGAATTTATAACTAAAGTCTATAAACAAGAAAATTGGTTACATAAATTATAAGTCTTAATTGATATTAAATCTAGCCTAATTGATAAATATATTAATATTTTAGTCATTTCAACATTTAGAATTTAAAATATTTACAAAAAATACATGAAGGTCACCTATTCATCATAAAGTCAATACAGAACATTTGTACTTGTGCACAAGTTAACCACATTTTGTGGATAACATTAGTATAAGTTTTTAAATATTTGTGGATAAAATAGTTGATTCAGATCGATATTTTACATTTTACTTGTGGATAACTAGGATAACTTTGTGGATTACTTGAAAAATAAGACTTTTTGATGTGTATAAAGATGTGCTTAATTATTTCAGAAAAAAACGACTGAGGTGTAAAATTTACCTCAGTCGTTTTTCGTTAATTTAACTTACTTTCAAGTTCTTCCCATTTTTCCATATTTTCTTCGAGCAAACGTTCTGCTTCAACTCGTAAGTTATTGATTTCATTACTTTTTTCAATATCATTAAATATCTCTGGTAACGTAAGTTGATGTTCATAGTCAGAGATTTGTTCTTCATATGTTGAAATATTATTTTCGATTTCTTCTAACTGTCTTTCGAGTTTACGCTTTTCTTTTTTTAGTTGTTTTTGATTTGCGTAATATTGATCGTCTTTAGGCGTTTCAGTAGATTGGATGTCTTCTTGTTCATAACGACTAATAGCCTCACGTTGTTCTAGCTTTTCTAAATAATATTGGTAATCTCCTCTAAATAATTCATTTCCACTTTGTGTGATGTGGAAAATATTATTTGCTAGTTCGTTAATAAAATAACGGTCATGAGATACAAAGAGTAATGTACCTTCAAAATTTTGCAAAGCTTGTTCCAGCATTTCTTTAGAATCGATATCTAAGTGGTTGGTAGGTTCATCTAGAATGAGTACATTGTTTTTTTCTAACATGAGCAAAGCGAGTTGAAGTCTGGCTTTTTCTCCACCTGATAAATCATTGATGACTTTTTTTACTTCTTCTTGAGTAAATAAAAATCTACCTAAAATCGTTCTAATATCTTTCTCAGGCATATGTGCATACTGATTCCAAACATAGTCTAAGATTGTCATATTAGAAGTGAATTCTGCTTGTTTTTGGTCGTAATAACCGATTTGAATATTGGAACCATAAACAATATTACCACCTAAAGCAGGTATTTTTTGAGCAATTGTTTTGATTAACGTAGATTTACCAATACCATTTGGACCAATTATCGCAATACGATCATGTCGTTTAACTTCTAAGTTGATAGGTGGTGTAATGCTTTTAGAATAACCAATATCTAAATTTTGAACTTTAAGTACATCTTCACCTGTAGCTCTGTTTATTTCGAAATTTATTTGTGCACTTTTAGCATCAAGTCTCGGCTTTTCGATTCTTTCCATTCTTTCTAATACTTTACGACGACTTTTTGCCATGCCACTTGTCGAAGCACGTGTAATATTTTTTTCGACAAATGTTTCTAATTTTTTAATTTCACTTTGTTGTCTTTCGTATTCAGCCATGACTTTTTCGTAATGTGCATCTCGTTCTTTTAAGAATTTACTATAATTACCGACATACTTTTTAACAGAACCTAAAGCGACATCATATACTTGATTGACTATTTTATCTAAAAAGTATCTGTCATGACTGATAATAACGATCGCGCCTTTAAAATGTGTTAAATAATTCTCTAGCCATTCAGTTGTTTCCATATCTAAATGGTTCGTAGGTTCATCGAGTAATAGTAAATCAGGTTCACTTAATAACATTTGAGCCATAGATAATCTTGTTTTTTGGCCACCACTAAAGGATTGAATTTGTCTATCAAAGTCAGATTCTTTAAAATCTAAACCTGTTAAAACGGTTTTAATTTTGCTTTCGTAATTATAGCCATCCATTAATTCATATTGATTAGATAACGCTTCGTATTGTGACAATTTTTCTTTATATATATCTTGGTCATATTCATCAGCATGAATACTTAACCAATCTGTTAAAGTTTTCATTTTATCTTCAATATTGATAACGTCTTTAAATGGTTTTTTCATTTCATTCATAACACTGTCATTAGAATCTAATGTCATTTGTTGAGTAAGGTAACCCATCGTAACTTGTTTACCTTTAGAAATATTTCCTTCATCATACGATTCGACACCAGCGATGATTTTCATTAATGTTGTTTTTCCCGCGCCATTTCTTCCGACAATAGCGATTCTTTCACCGGTTTTTACTTCGAAATCTACATCAGAAAAGATAACTTCTCCATCATAAGATTTCTCTAATTTATTTATTTGTAAAAGTATCATGTTTACACCTCTCTATTAGTTATTATTTTACATGAAAACGAGTGATAATTGTATGTAAATCACATACAATATTTATATAGTTATTTTACGTGAAGTTTGTTATAATTAAGCCATTAGATGTGAACGCAATCACATTATTTTATATTGGAAAAGGTGAGGATTTTGGCAAAGAATGATGTGAAGATCCCTAAAGCAACTTTGAAACGTTTGCCTCTTTATTATAGATTTGTTAGCACATTGCATAATTCTGGCGTAGATCGTGTTTCATCGAAAGAATTAAGTGAAGGACTTAAAATTGATTCAGCTACTATTCGTCGAGATTTTTCGTATTTTGGTGAATTAGGTAAAAAGGGTTATGGTTACAATATTAGTTATTTACTTAAATTTTTTAGAACAACGCTTGAACAAGATGATATGACTAAAGTCGCAATCGTTGGTGTTGGTAATTTAGGTACTGCACTTGTGAATTATAACTTTACTGTTAATGATAGAATGCAAATTGTAGCTGCTTTTGATCAATCAGAAGATATCATTGGTAGTATGGTTGGTAAATTAACTGTGGATAATATGGATGATTTTGAAAAGGTAGTTGAAGAAGTAGGTATACAAGTTGTAATATTAACAGTACCACAACAAGCAGCTCAAAAAGTTGCGGATCGTATAACATCTTCGGGTATTACTGGTATTTTGAATTTTACACCTCAAAGAATAAATGTACCTGAGAAAGTGCAGGTTCATCATATAGATTTAGGAATTGAATTACAATCTTTAATCTTCTTTATGAAGAATCAATAGGAGGGTATCAAATGGAAGCTTTAATGTTTATTAACACACTTGGTATTTCAGGACCAGTCAGTTTATTATTTATAGGGGTAGTTGCATTAATTATATTTGGACCAAAGAAATTACCACAATTCGGTAGAGCAATGGGTTCAACTTTGAAAGAATTTAAAGATGCGACTGATGGCATGACAAACTTTGATGAGAAGAAAAGCACTCCAGAAGATGGCAAAGATAAAGAAGTTAAATAGAATTTTATTTAACAGATGTTCCCAAGAATGTGGCGGGTTTCCTGCCACATCTTTTTTAGATTGGAGGTAAGACGGTGGATAAAGACAATTTAACATTTGTCGAACACTTAGAAGAACTTCGTGGACGTATTATGATCATTGCATATTTCCTTGTTGGTGGTCTCATCGTTGGCTTTTTCGTAGCTAAACCCGTTATTTTTTATATAACAAATGATGATTTTACACAAACATTAGAACTCAATGCATTTAGAATAACGGATCCATTAACGATATACATAACAATGATAATTGTAATAGCATTTATCATAGTATCGCCTGTTATTTTATATGAATTATGGGCATTTATATCTCCAGGTTTACATCCGAAAGAACAAAAAGTGACATTAAGTTATATACCATTTAGTTTGATTTTATTTGTAGGTGGTTTATTATTCTCATACTTTGTGATTTTTCCGTATTTAATTTCGTTCACAATGGGATTAGCTGATGATATGGGGATTAAGCAAACAATCGGGATTAAAGAGTACTTTAGTGAAATGTTTAAATTTACCATACCATTCGGTTTTGTCTTTCAATTACCAATTTTATTATTGTTTTTAACGCGATTAGGTATCGTTACACCGATGTTTTTAAAGAAAAATAGAAAATATGCGTATTTTATTTTACTTGTTGTGGCTGCGTTAATCGCACCACCTGACTTTATGACACATATGTTATTTACATTACCGATGATTTTACTTTATGAAATCAGTATTGTTATTTCAAAAATAGGCTATAAAAAATATTTAAAAGCAGAGCAAAAATTAATGGAAGAAGAACTTGGGATGGATGAAGAAGATAAAGAGCAGCTTTAGCTTAATTGCACTAACCCCAGGATGTGGGAGTAAAATAAAAACACTTTCGTTGAATTCATATTAAAATGAATTTATACGGAGGTGTTTTTTCTATGAA